>CAXBPM010000168.1:0-7221 GCA_963977345.1 uncultured Roseivirga sp. | reverse complement strand
ATAAACGTTTCTTTTTAGAGCGCTTTATCAAACAACATGAAGACCAGAAGATTCTTGTTTTTGTACGTACCAAAGTAAGGGCAGAAAGGGTGAAGAAGGCCATGGAGCGTGTGGATATTCTTTCCGATACCATCCATAGTGATAGAGAACAAAAGGAAAGAAAATCTGTGATGCAAGGCTTTAGGTCAGGTGACTTAAAGATACTGATTGCCACCGATGTAAGTGCAAGAGGAATTGATATTCCGAATGTAGAATATGTGATCAATTACGATATGCCAGAGACAGGCGAGAACTATGTTCACCGTGTGGGAAGAACGGGTCGTGGCTCTCAAAAAGGACAAGCGCTTTCGTTTTGTGCCGAAGAAGAAAAACCAGTTTTGGCCGAAATCGAAGAGAATTTGGGCAAGCCGATTCAGCGCATGGAAGTGACCAATGACGATTACCAATACACTTTGGATATATCGGACGCGAAGGCGAATAACTGGCAGCAGTTGATAAAGGATGCGGACAAAGAAAAGGCTGAATTTGAGGCCAAAAGATCGAAAAGAAGAAAGAAACGCTAATTGAACATTAGTACAACAGAATTGAAGAACGCTTAAGCTCATGCAGAACAATAATCAGATCAAATGTCCTAATTGCGGTACCAGTATCGATGTGCAAGATATTCTCTCTCATCAGCTAGAAGATGAGATCAAGCAGAAGTATCAGGCGCAGTTGGCGCAAGAAAAACAGCGGTACCAATCTGAAGTAGAATCGCTGAACAAGGCGAAAGATGAGTTTGAACTGAAGAAGAAAGAAGCCAATGAGCTTTTCAAGGAAAGATTAGATAAGCAGTTGCGCGAAGAGCGTAAGGCCATGGAAGAGAAGTTGAAGCAACAACTTCTAGCAGAGCAATCGGATCAATTTGAGACACTTCAAAAAGAGTTGAACGAGAAATCGGAGCAGGTGAAAGACCTCAACCGTAGCAAAGCTGAAATTGAAAAGCTAAAACGTGAGAAATCAGAGCTTAAAGAAATTGCTGAAGCCGAGGCCCAGAAAAACCTGAGTCAGACCTTGATCACCGAACGTGAGAAGATCAAACGTTCCGAAGAAGAACGCAATGAACTTCGCTTTAAGGAACTTCAGAAGCAATTGGAAGACCAAAAGCGCCTCACCGAAGAAATGAAGCGCAAGCAGGAGCAGGGTTCTATGCAGCTGCAAGGAGAAGTGCAAGAATTGGCCATTGAAGAATGGTTGATGGGGCAATTTCCTTTAGACACCATTGAAGAAATTAAGAAAGGCGCAAGGGGAGGCGATTGTATTCAGGTAGTGAATACCCGTGCCCATCAGAATTGTGGCACCATATATTACGAAAGTAAGCGTACCAAAGACTTTCAGCCCAGCTGGATTGAGAAGTTCAAAGCGGATATCCGTGAAAGAGGCGCCAATATTGGCGTGCTAGTCACCGAGGTAATGCCATCCGATATGGATCGCATGGGCTTGAGAGACGGCATCTGGATTTGTAATTATGATGAGTTTAAAGGGCTTTGTGCAGTGATTCGCGAATCCATTGTGCAACTGAGTATGGCGGTCAGCTCTCAGGAGAACAAAGGCGATAAAATGCACATGCTCTATGATTTCCTGACCAGCAATACCTTCCGCATGCAAGTAGAAGCCATTGTAGAAGGTTTTACGGCCATGAAAACTGGCTTGGACAGCGAGAAAAGAGCCATGCAACGGATTTGGAAAGAGCGTGAAAAGCAAATCGACAAGGTGATTACCAATACAGTAGACATGTATGGTTCAATCAAAGGAATTGCTGGCAACGCCATTCAATCGGTGAAAGCCTTAGAGTTACCAGGAGAAGGAGAAGACCAAGAACAACTGGAGCTATAAAAGTAAATAGGTTGGAGAAAATGAAAACGTGACGCAATGCGTCAAGAATTGAATACATTACCATATTCCCATTAAAAAAGGCTACTTGATCACTCAAGTAGCCTTTTGCTTTATTACTGAAATGGTTTGAATTACCCTTTAGTCTACTGCACGTTCAAGTGAAGTTTCACATTCGCCCTTGTTGGTGTTCTTCACCAACAAGCCGCAGAAGTAACGTAACAGCATGGCTTAAAGGATATTCCGCGAGACTTTATGAAATTCTCGCACCATTCGTGTTCTTCAGAAACAGTCTGCCAAGTTAATTTCACACTGAACTTATCCTTTTTTATATTGAGAAATGGAATCGCATTATGTTCAGTTCTTTACCGCTACAGTTCTTAAATGGAAGCCATTATTTTTTAACGACAGTTACAAATCAATTATAATAGGGAGCTTAAAGTTTTTAGCAGAGGCAAAAAGAGTTAAAATCTACGGCTTTGTGATTATGCCAAATCATATTCACATCATTTGGCAAGTGCAAAAAGAACATAAACTAAAGAATGTTCAGCGAGACTTTATGAAATTTACGAGTCAACAAATCCAAAAGGACTTAAGAACGAATAACCCCAGTTTGCACCAAGAGTTTGAGGTAAACTTAAAAGATAGAAAGTACCAAATCTGGCAAAGAAACCCATTAAGCATAGATTTATATAGTAGGGAAGTGATTGAACAAAAACTGGATTACATTCATAATAACCCTGTTCAAGGGAAGTGGATGTTAACTGACGAGCCAGCAAATTATCTTTATTCTTCCTCCAGTTATTATGAGAGGGAAGAGTGTAGATTTCCTTTTCTCACACATTATATGGAGTACTTTGGAAGTTGAGCCCAGCGTTGGTGGTAGGTGAATCATTTCAGGCTTGTTGGTGAAGAACACCAACAAGGGCAGACAAAGTTGGCCAATGACCTGCAACGAGAGCTTAAAGGCTTGCGTGGCTTTTCCTATACCAATCTGAAAAACATGCGTCAGTTTGCGGATGAATATCCATTTGTTCAGCTAGCAAAGTCAGAATTTATAGATGAGTCAATTGGCCAGTCATCAACTGTCCAATTAAAAAAGGCTACCTGATCACTCAAGTAGCCTTTTGCTTTATTACTGAAATGGTTTGAATTACCCTTTAGTCAACTGCACGTTCAATTGAAGTTTAACATTATCGCCCACTACCACACCGCCAGCTTCAGTGACCATGCTCCAGGTTAAGCCGAAATCTTTACGATTAATGTTTCCAGTGATTTCAAAACCAGCCTTGGTTTGTCCGTAACCATCTTTCATGATACCGCCATGCTCTACAGTTAATTCAACTTTTTTAGTGGTGTTTTTGATCGTCAAGTCACCGACCAATTTATAATCATCACCTGAAACTTGCTTTAATACCCCTTTAAAAGTCATATTAGGGTGATTTTCTGAATCGAAAAACTCAGGGCTTTTCAAGTGTGCATCACGATCGGATACATTGGTGTCTACGCTGGCAGTTGCAATACTGAATGAGGCATTGGCGCCATCAAATTTGTCTCCTTCTGTTTCTAAACCGCCTTCAAATCTTTTAAAAGCTCCTGTTACCGTTGAGATCACTAAGTGTTTTACTTTGAATTGAACCTCACTGTGGGTTGGGTCAATTGCCCATTTCGTTTTTGTTAAAGTTGTCATATGCTTAATTGTTTTCATGTTCACGTTCAAAGGATAAACTACATGTATGTACATATAGTTTCATGTATGTACATATTTTTTTAGAACCCTGGAACGTTCTGAAAGAACTTTAGAACGCTAGAACGTTGTATGTCAATAAGAGTATTAGAATAGAGAATCATGAAGAACTACTTAATGATGCATTTGATTTTGTATATTCTAGAACCATAGAACGTTCTAATTGTTGTTTAGAACCCTGGAAGGTTCTAAATTAGAGGCTATGAATGAAGCTAATGTATATGCTGTAATTACTGGGGATGTAGTAGACTCTACCAAAACGGAAAGGAACTATAGGTCTATACTGGAGAGTATTACTAATGATATTCAGCAACATCATGACCCTACATTTCGGTTGGAGATGTACCGAGGTGATAGTTTTCAGGCTTTAATTCAAAATCCTAGAGAGGGCCTTTTTATTCTTTTATTAATTAAAGCTGGACTTAGACGCCATACCAATAAGCAAGACAGTCGGAGTATTGAAACTGTATTGGACGCCCGTATGTCGTTAGGTATTGGCAATGTCACAGGCAACGGTAAGGTTTCCTTAGGTGAATTGGATGGTCAGGCCTTTGTTAGGTCGGGCAGGACATTGGAAAAGATGAAAGGAGAAGGTTTAAGATTAAGTATCACTACGGGAAACACAGTTCTAGATAATGAATTTCGCGCTACTTGCCCATTGATTGACGCCTTGGCCAACCGATGGAACACAAAACAGGCAGAGGCTATTTATCATTACTTTTTAACGAGTATTACACAAGAAGAATTGGGGGAGAAGTTAAATATCTCTCAGCGTGGAGCAGGCAAAAGATTGGAAACCAGTAACATTGGGCCAATAGAATTGTATAACAAAAGGTTTAGCGAACTTATTGATGGATATTGAAGGTTTAGGCATATTGCTTCGATTGCTGCTGGCACATTTGCTGGCCGATTTTGTTTTCCAAACCAATGACATGGTAAAAGGAAAACAGAAAGGCTTGAAGTCGAAGCACTTTTGGAGGCACCTACTGATCGTTGGTCTATTAACCTACTTATGTCTAGCTGATTGGACTAATTGGTGGGTTCCTTTACTTATAGTCGCTTTCCATGCAGTAATTGACTTGTTTAAAATCAGCTTTAAAAAGGATAATGTCTGGCTTTACATTGGTGATCAGTTGCTTCATTTTTTGAGCATTATTTTGGTATGGGTAATGATGGCGAATCCTCATCTTACGCCACTTTTTCAAAATATCGGGGAGTATTTATTTGCAGATATTACCTTATTGGTAATTATCGCTTATCTCATTGTGTCGCTGCCTGTGGGCTTTTTGATTGGATATTTGACAAAACCGTGGCAAGATGAAGTCAAAGAAAAAGGGAAAAAGAGCTTAAAGAATGCGGGTAAATGGATAGGAGTAATTGAACGAATTCTGATTCTTACCTTTATACTGGCTAAACAATGGGAAGCCATAGGCTTTCTTTTGGCTGCAAAATCTGTTTTCAGGTTTGGTGAGTTGAAGGAAGCTAAGGAGCAGAAAAAGACAGAATACATTCTCATAGGCACTCTGTTAAGCTTTGCCTTCGCTCTTATCATTGGTATTATTACACAGTTCATGATACGACTGTAGGCCACTCATCAATCAGGAGCCTGATGCCTTAAAAAGTAAAACCTATTCCTTCAAAAAAAGCACTAACTTATTCTGATAATCAAGCCTTAATCTTTACTGCCATGCGTACACTTTTTGCATTTTCACTTCTCTTTCTAAGTCAGTTCGCTTTTTCACAATCTGTCCCGAAGACCGCTTATCAGGACATGGAATACAGAATGATTGGTCCTTTTAGGGCGGGTCGAACGGTGGGCGCTGTGGGCATTCCTACACAACCCAATGTGTTCTTTATGGGCGTCAACAATGGCGGGGTATGGAAAACCGATGATTATGGCCGCACATGGAATCCTATTTTCGATGAAGCGCCTACAGGTTCTGTGGGGGATATCGCAGTTTCGCCTTCTAACCCGAACGTGATATATGTGGGCACAGGCGAAGGCCTTCATCGTCCAGATTTGTCGGTAGGTGATGGAATGTTCAAATCCACAGATGGAGGAAAGTCTTGGCAGTTTATAGGTTTGGGTGACATTCAACAGATCGCTAGGGTCATTGTGCATCCTACCAACCCAGATATTGTATTTGTGGCTGGCCTTGGGCATCCTTATGGCGCGAATGAAATGCGTGGTGTGTTCCGCTCGAAAGATGGAGGCAAGAATTGGGAGAAGGTGCTGTACATCAATCATAACACAGGTTCGGTGCAAGTGGAATTCGACCCAAGTAACCCCAATGTACTGTTTGCCGATATGTGGGAGCATCAGGAAGGGCCATGGGAGAATGCTTCTTTTTCAGGGCCAAATAGTGGTTTGTACAAGTCTACGGATGGAGGTACAAGCTGGAAGAAAATAGAAAAGGGTTTACCAACAGTAGAGCAAGGCTTGGGCCGTATCGGAATTGGTATTTCCCCAAGCAATTCAAAACGTATTTATGCTACTGTGGATGCCCGCCAAAATGGAGGCGTGTACCACAGTGATGATGGCGGTGAAAGCTGGGCTTTGATTGCTGAAGATCGAAGACTTTGGGGCAGGGGAAGTGATTTCGCTGAAATTCGTGTACACCCTAAAAACCCTGACTTGGTCTATGTGGCCAATGTAGCGGCTTATCGTTCAGAAGATGGCGGTAAAACCTGGGTGTCCTTTAAAGGAGCTCCGGGCGGTGACGATTACCACAGAATTTGGATCAACCCGCTTCAACCTGATATTATGCTGTTTGCTGCCGATCAAGGCGCTGTGGTGACGGTGAATGCAGGCAAAACCTGGAGTTCATGGTACAACCAACCCACCTCGCAGCTGTATCATATCATTACAGACAATAGTTTTCCTTACTGGGTCTATGGCGGTCAGCAGGAGAGCGGAGCCATTGGCGTGGCCAGCAGAGGTAATGGAGGGCAGATTTCCTTCCGAGAGTTTATGGGCGTGGGGGCCGATGAATATGCTTATGTAGCACCTGACCCGAAAGATCCCAATATCATTTATGGTGGAAGGGTGACCCGTTTCAATAAGAAAACTGGTCAGAATCAGAATGTAGCACCTGAAGCCCTGCGCTCTGGTGATTTCCGTGGCGTGCGTACGATGCCTTTAATTTTCCATCCAGCCGATGATAATATGCTTTTGTTCGGCACCAACGTATTGTGGAAAACCATGAATGGAGGTCAAGACTGGGAAGTGATTAGTCCTGATTTGACGCGCAAGCAACCTGAAGTACCGCCCAGTGTGGGCGATTTCAAAACGGAAAGTATGAATACCATGCCTCAGCGTGCCATTATTTATGCCATTGGCCCTTCTCCTTTAGATAGAAATATGATTTGGGCTGGAACGGACGATGGTTTAGTGCAACTGACCAGAGATGGTGGCAAAACTTGGAAGAACGTTACACCGCCTCAGCTTAAATCGTGGGATAAAATTTCTCAATTGGATGCAGGCCATTTCGATAAAGGTACTGTGTATGTAGCCGTTAACTCTATTCGTAAGGACGATATGAGGCCCCATATTTATAAAACGCATGACTTTGGTGCCACATGGCAAGAGGTAGTGAAGGGCA
>CAXBPM010000167.1:0-7223 GCA_963977345.1 uncultured Roseivirga sp. | reverse complement strand
TATTGAAGCATCAAGAGAACATTATTAAAATTTGAAATAGCCGAATTATCTAATAGGTTCTCCAATATTTACTTTTATGCTAGCCATGAGTTTCACCCGTTTTTTGTTAACGACTTTAACTCATTCATTGGGTAAGGTTATTTGATCCAATGAAAACGAAATGGTTTCTTCCTCCACCCACTTATTCTCAGAGATCAATTGGTTAATTAGTAGTTGTTCATGCTCCTCAAAAAACAAATTGTCTTTGAGAAAGGGCTTATTTTTCCATTTACTCTTATGCTTTTTGATTGGTTTGTTAATTTCTTTCCAATTCTCAGGGAAAATGAGTTTTAGAGATGGAATGTGAGCAGTCTTAATACTCCTGTATATATCCAAACCATCATAGTCCCAATCACAAACGTAGAATATGGGTAGCGTTTCATTTTCTCGTATATATCCCAGCTTGGCTATATTTCTGCCTCCTGCATACCATAGTTCAATATTGTTTTTTCTATACTTATCAGGTAGCCTCAGTTTATCAAAGTTCTCGCAGAGTAGAATAGCTTTTGGGTTACGGCTGTAACAGTTTATTACGTGTATATATTGCTGATCTCTTTCATCTTCAGGGAATTCATCTAATTCGAGAATTTTCAAAACTGCATTGGCTAGTGTGCGTTTAGTTCGCAGGTATTTAGCATCTTCATCTCTAAAATAAAAGGAAGAAATCTGATTCTTAGTCCATTGATCTTCAATTAAGTCATGCTTTTTTTCTGAAATAGCAATTAGTGTTTGAATATCCTTTTCAAGAAAATCCCAATAGGGTCTCTCTAAATCATTTTGTTCAATAAATCGAGCACAAGTAATATAACTTTCTTCTAATTCCTGCTCATAAGTTCTCAAGTAGTCATCAGTCGCAATTACTAGATTTTTGGATTCTACTTGAATGACCTCAAAACTGTCTAAGTGCTTGATATATGCGTTTTTAATAACATAGTCTTTGGTCTTGATTGACCTTTCATGATATAACCTATTGAGCTCCTTAATTACTCTCCAAGATAATGTTCTATTCATACTTGAGCCTCGATGTAAGCTTTTACATTCCTTTCGAGATTATCTAGAGAAAACATCCCGAAGGGAGGGGGGTTAATTTTCTCTTTCTTTGTCTGCTTACCCATATTCAAGATATAACTAAATTGCTTATTATCATTTACACTTAGGCTTGGTTCTACTGTCATTGTAATAATCTGATAATCATACTTCTTTGCAATGTCATAAAGTAGATCAAAGTTACCTCCTAAGCCAGCAACTTCGTCAATTGCCATGAATCGAAGACCTTCTCTCTTCTTCTTGACTTTGTTAGAGTCTTCTTCAATTTTGGATAATCTCGCAATACATAAAAGAGCAATCTTAGCATAATCTTGGCCAGAGCTTCCGTCTATTTTCTCACCATCCATTCTCGTTAAATTAGCCTCTATATCAAAGTAAGACTTTGGATTCGTCAACCTTTTTATTTCTGGTGTCACATTGCTACTCGCACATTTCTGAAAAGTCTTTATAATAATTTCTTCAGCCGTAATTTTCTCTTCAGCTGAAGCTTCAAAAATTGGGGTAATAAAATTGGCTTGAGTTCTTATAGATTTCTTAAGTATTTGAATCCACTTGATCGGATAGTGTTCTGAAGGTTGAAAATCAAATTTAATTTTAAGTCCCCCTGTGATTTCTTGTTCTTTGAAGAAACTCTTAATCTCCATCACTTTCAATTCATATCTGTCATATGCACTTTCAACCTTTCCGAAGATGTCTCCTATTAACCTAAGTTTATGTTCGTTGATCTCAGACATACTTTCGCGTATAGAATTCAAATGCTGTGTAACCTGCAATTCTATCTCTTCCCAATCGGAGGGATTAACTCCACTAAATATCTGAGGTAGAAGCTCCTGGGAGAGAACTATGTAATCAAAAGACTCTTTCAGTCTATTGTTTGTAGGGTCAAAATCGATGATTTGGTAATCCCTTATGGATTTAAGTTTATTAAATTGATCAGAAACTTTAGTAGCTTTTTCTTCCAGAATTTGATCATTGAGTACAAAACTCAGTTTATCCTTTTCAGCATCGAACTCTCTTTTAATTTCTTCCCTAAATTGTATCGCGGCTTCTTGAAATTCCTTATTCAATTGTGTGATACTGAAAGGTTTGTTACTATCATTAAGATCTCTCAATTCTTGATCTAATGTTCCAATTTTCTTGTTGAGTATCTCGACTTCATTATCAAGATCAGTTGCTTGATAAATGCTGGACTTAGTCTCTCGTATCCTGTTTTCTAAGCTTGATAGATCAATCGAGTGGTATTTGGATTTGATTGAAATAGCATCGGCTTCTCTTGTTCTTAGTTGATTCAAATAATTAATTCCCTCTTTTTCCACTTTGTCTAATGAAGCCCTTAAATCATTAATGCTCGAACTAATCCCCTGGTTTTCTGCTATTTTTCTATTCAAATTAGACTCGGTAGTGAAACAGTTTTTCTGGAGGATTTCTTCATTCTGAATTGCTTTTTTAAACTGCCTATAGTGCTCTTCCCTCAAATTGTAAGTAGAGAGGAGAATGTCCAAATCGTCTACAAGTTCAAGCTGATCATCCTTAGTCCACTCCTTCAACGAAAGACGGTTTTTATAATTGGGAATGGCTTTAGATACAGCAGGAATAGAGTGAATTAAACTAATTAATCTACTTATAAAAGTGTATTCCTTTTCAATGATATTTAATTTATTTTCATACTTTTCATGAAGAGATTCCAACCCGACTTTAATTTGATCAAGTGAACCAAACATCCTTTGTTCTGTTTTGGCTATGAATTCATTTACCCCATGTAAAGAGAGCCAAAGGCCGGAACCTTCTGGCGAGTATTCCATATTCCGGAATAATAGATCTGGATTTTCAATGTACCTGTCACAAGGATCAGGTCGGCTTTGTGGAATAGTAGCTAAATTACAGAAATGAATAAATACAGATTCTTGTTCCCATGTTAAACCATGGTCTTGATTTCGTAACCAATTGAATAAAGAACTGGGATTTTGTTCGGATAAAAGTGACTGAAGTTTTTTATATGATTCAATTCGAACCTTCAGTTTATCGCGCTGTGCTATAACTTGAATTATTGCATCATCGAACGGTGCGCTAAGAAAAATTGAATCCTCAAAGCATTCGGTTAAACCTTCCTGAATGAGTTTGGTTTCGAAGAGAATTAGGTCACTTATTAATTGGGCCTTTTCACTTTGCTCTAAAAAAATGCTTCGAACATTCTCCAATGAGCCATATCTACTAGCTAAACTCTCTCCAGTTTCAATTAATTCAATGATTTTTTTTAATTTAAAAACTTCGTCTTTTGTCTTGTCAAGTCTCTTCATATTTTCTTGTAGAGTCTCTTTATCTCTCTCAATCTCGGTCGGTAGATTCCTCTTTTGGTTCTGAAGATGTTCTAACTCTCTTCTTTTTTTCTTGAGTTCCTTATCTACCTTTTTCGCTCCTTCTTTCAGAGAATTTTGTTTTATTTGGTTAACTGCTAGCGAATTTATTACAACCAACTCTGTTAGTTCAAAATGATGGGATTTTGCCTTGTTAAGATTTTCATGCCTAAAGGAAGCTTTTGATTTTAGCAAATCAATCTTTAAGTCGTTGTGTGCTTTAAAGGCGCTCCTAAACTCTTTTAGAACTGAAAATCTTTTCTCCGTACTTCCTAAAATCCTGCCTGATTCAATGTAATTTCTCTGATACTCTTCAAGTTTACGTATGTGAGCAGAGTATTCATCGTGAATTGTTTTATCATCAGCAAATAAGAAGTTCTTAAGTGCTAGCTTATCCATCTTGAGAGATTTGGCTCGTGAGAAGGATTGAATTATTTGAGCGTATGTCAGAAGTTTATCTTCCTGCTGACTTAAATCAATGGGAAGAATTTTATTGTAAAAAAGTAAATGATGATATAGACTAACTTTCGCCCCATTAAACATCTCAAGAATATGACCACGGGGTTTCAAAACCGACTTTCTCAAATATTTGATTTCATGAATAGCTCCATTCTCGTCCAGAAAGTCTCTACTCAAGAGAATTTTATCGTTATAATCAAACTCGCTTTCTCGTGACCAATTGATGCCCTTTTGTATAACGAATGGAGTTATACTTTTTGAGCTTTTTTGCAGATAAATCCCAATGGTCAGAAACTCATCTTGTGTTTTTTGTACAGTTAAAAAGATGTAGCCAAAACTTTGCAAGACTAAATTTTCAACATTCCTGCCAATATCTCCTGAACTCTCAGTTCCAGGTCTGTAGTATTTCCCACCTTTCTTAGCTATGAATATCAACTGAAGAAAGTCTGCAATAAGTGATTTCCCTATTCCACTTTCTCCTGTAAAATCTGTTCTTAAAGGATGAAGCAAATAATCGTTATGCAGATGGAAAATAATTCCAACCGTAGAGAGTGAATATATTCTTGGGAATTCTTTCATTGGCTAATCATTGGCTAAACTTAATGAGTCAAAATTTGATATGGTATCCTTGTACATTTCGAATAGTCTGTTGAATGAGGGGAGAATCTTGAACTCGTGCTCATCTTCGAAAACGATCCACCCGAGTTGTTCGAATTTGTTCAAACTATTCACAATCCATGAATCGACATTTTGCTCGTCCGGTTCCGAAGCCATTTCGGGAGATTGAACCCTGGCAAAAAGTCGATAAATATCGTCTCGGTAAATGTTACTAGAATCTTTAAGGTGATTCTTTAAACTGTCTAAAGTCATTCTATTATCACTAAAATGTTTATCAAGCCTGTGAATCTTTAGAAGCAACAGCCCAAAGAGTGTATGTCTTGATGAGAGCCTTTCACTCAAGCTACCTTTAAAGCTACCTTTCCCGTCTTCGAATTGGAGGTAATAGTAGTTCTCATTACCATAGCTAGACTTAGTAAGTGAAACCCCGAATAATAGAGAGTAATAGTACCTTAGCTCTATAAAAAACTTGACTATATAGTCATATTCATAGAATTGAGTTGAGTAGTTTTGGATGTGTTTTCCAGCCTTCAAATCAAAGTCAACATTAGCAAAGTATTTTATCGAATCCTCATCCTTTAGGAATTTGAAGTCGTCTTTATCTCTGTCTTCCATGTGGCTATATTGGGGTTTAATGAGTTAAAGTCTATTGAAGTGTCATTTTTAATTACTAAGTCTTGATCTTTTGATGCTTCTTTAAGGGTTAAAAAAATCGATTTAAAGGCAACTTCGAGATCTTCTTTAGCTAGGATTGAATTAAAATGGGAACTTAACGAAATACTTTGCCCTGTCTTCAATAAACTAATTAAACTGGAGCTGTAACTATGAGCTTTTCTATTAACTAAAAACTTGTATGCACTTTGGTTATAATTAGATTCTTCTTCCTCTAAATCCCTATTTACACGCAAAGCTTTGTTTTCATTTACATCGAGATAATGATAGTCCTCACAATAGGTTAATCGAGGCTTCTTTATAGCAATTTGAATTAGTGAAATAAAAATGGGCAGCTTTACTTCAGACCAATTCTTATCCACTTTTGTCAAAGTGCTTTCACTAAAAAGAATAGTTAACATGGTTTCGAGTTTTCTGTCAAACTCCCTATGTTCTAAGGAAGCAAAAAGCCTGTCCATTTGAGGAATGATAGAATCGATAGTGAGGCTTATATCGGATAGAGCTTGTTCACTACTTTCCAAGAAATTTATTACATCTACTCTAGATGTAATGAAAAAATCACTTTCGTAAGCGAAACTATCAACATTATTCTTGGCCTTATTTAATAAGTCTCTGATTTCTTCTTTAGCATCAAAAGCTTTAGTAAGTTGATTAGTATTCATTTGAATCTCCTTAACGATTGAATCCATTTCTCCTAATCTTTGCGCAAAACTAGTGTCATATGAACTATAGTAAGAGTTCAGTTTCATTATCGCCACTTCCAACTTATCATGGAGAATATCAATCTGTTTTCTTATGTCCAGTTTATTCTTTAGAAAGAAATCAGAGTACCATAATTGAAAATTTCCTTCATTAGAAAGGTTAATTTCCAAGGATTGAGCAAGAGCCTTAAACTTCAATTCTAGTTGAGTAGGGTTAAATTGATTTGATATTTCTGTCTGTATTAGGGTGCAAAAATCGATTGCAAATTCCTTTAGTGAATAACCATCTTTCGTTTTTCTGAGAAAGAATTTTCTAAGTTTTCTAATCAGTAAATTATGATTTGAGTTTGTTTCCTTTCCAATACTTAAGCTTACTTGATCAATTGACTGAACTATAGTGTCATGGCTGAAACTATCTTCCAGAATATTCAAGTTTTTCTTTTGATAGAGATAAAACACAACCAAGACTTCTAATTGATTAGGGAAAAGTCCCTCATAATTAGCAATCAGTTCACTGAATAAATCGATCTCTTTATTGGAAGTCAAAAGTCACTTGTTAATTTCATTTGAGAAAATAATTACTAGAAAGATTAAATGCAATAAAGAATAAAGATAACTTAAGTTTTTGAATGAGTATATCAATAGTTCTATTGATTATTTTTAGCCTGAATATTCAATAGTGTAGGACAATAGATGGGAGTTCATATCTAAATTTTGTTAGACGTTTTAATTGGATTCGGATGTACTAAGGTGTTCAACTCTTTCTAATAATTCACTTAACCTTCACCCTTTTCCTCCTCACGAAAACCACCGCGCCAATAATTATCAAAAGGGCGCCTATGCTGAAGAGCATAATCAAATAGGACATATTACGCTGGATCACCACAAAGTCGGCAATGCCAGCGGCTTCAAATAACCATTCGTCTGCTAGGGTAGAAGCAATATTAGGGCTGCCCATTTCCATAATGATAATGCCGTTTTTAGCCATTAAATCAATGCGAGCTGCCGTGTTTACGGTCGGTCTATTGCTGTTGCCGTCATGCCCAATCACATAAGAATCTTCAGCGTTTTGGCTGTACAAATGAGGCCCCATGCCATAGACGCCCAATTGACCAATAAAGGTTTCCGCTTGGGTCATCTGCGTGATGGTCTCAGGCTTCAATACTTGGTTTGGTTTGATATTGGCCAATAAGAACTTGGTTAAATCTGCCGCAGAAGTATACAGCGAGGCAGCAGCCAATGAAGCGAACTTGTAAGGAGCAGAAACAGTACCATCAGATTTATAAAGCGTGGCCAATTCAAGGTCTGGACGCAGGGCTAAATCAAAGGTAGA
>CAXBPM010000166.1:0-7257 GCA_963977345.1 uncultured Roseivirga sp. | reverse complement strand
TGAGCAGCGATGGCCAAATGGTGACCCAACATGCCTGTGCCACCAATAATGCCAATTTTCATAATGTATAGGAAGTAGTGAGTTTGGAATTAGAGTTTGAAAAGGGGGAGTGAAGATTAATCTTCGTCCTCGTCTTCATTCTCATCGTCTGCAATGTCGAAGCCAGTGCTTTCGTCTTCAACATCTTCATCTTCAGCGTGCTTTTCTTCGTATTCCTCTTTGATATCATCTTTGAGGTTACCGTCCGCATCGTAATCATCATCGTCTTCGATGAGTTGCTGCGCTTCTTCAACGGTCATTCGAACGAGGTAATATTTCTCCTCAGTTTCAAACGGTAGGGCAGAAACACGTTTACCTTCTTTGTTGGTAAAGTAAATAAGGTTGTCTTCAAAACCTTCAGGGTATGAAAGCTTAATTTGCTCTTGGATTTCTACATCGAGCTTGTCAAAATCTTTAATTACCCTTGGTTTGGAACTGGGAGCGTTCATAGTTTATTTCTGATTCAATTTTAAAGCAATTTCTATTTAAAAGTTAAAAAGTCAAGGGATAGGGCAAATAAAAAGAGAATATCTGTTTTCGCTTCGCCCTTCATTAACCTCATTTCACCTGTCTAGCAATAATTTTCAATCGCTGTTCTCTTTCAAATCTTTCCAAACCAAACTGAATGAGCAACTCTATTAACTCAGCGTAACTCACTCCTGTGGCCTCCCACATTTTTGGATACATACTAATAGGAGTAAAGCCCGGTAGCGTATTGATTTCGTTGACCATAATGGTGCCATCGGTGCTGATAAAGAAATCGACACGGGCAAGGCCTTCACAACCTAATGTGGAGTATGCTCTTTTCGCCATTTCCCGAATATCTTTGGTTTGCTCATCTGTGAGTTGGGCGGGAATATGAATACTCGAAGCATCTTTGCTTACATATTTCGATTCGAAATCATAAAAGCCTGCCGTGTTCACAATTTCTCCGGGTAAAGAAGCTTGTGGCTTTTCATTGCCCATTACGGCTACTTCGATTTCGCGCCCGTTGATATTCTGTTCGATAAGCACTTTGTTATCGTATTTGAGCGCATCTTGCAAGGCAGACTCATATTCCGTTTTGGAATTTACTTTATGTACGCCTACAGAAGAACCCAGATTGGCGGGCTTTATGAAAAGTGGTAGACCAAGTTCTTGTTCTACTTTGTCAAAATTGGGTTGATGGGTCCAAGTGGCACAAACATAGGGCGCGATGGCAATGTTGGCATCACGCAATAAACGCTTGGTTACATCTTTATCCATACAAGTAGCAGAAGCCAAAACTCCGCAGCCTACAAATGCCACATTGAGCATTTTCAGTAAACCTTGAATGGTTCCGTCTTCCCCAAAAACACCATGGAGCACAGGGAATACGATGTCGATTTCTCTTAAGATTTTTCCAGAACCGTTTTCTAATATCGCAGCTCCTTTATCACCTTGAATTAAGGTGACCGAAGTCCCCATTTTATCATGTGTATTTTCGGTATCCTGTAAAAACCAATGGCCTCCAATGTCAATCCTCAATGGGATGACTTCATACAGCGATCTGTTGATATGTTTCAGAATACCTTCTGAAGAAATAAGGGAAATTTCGTGCTCGGTAGATCGCCCACCGAAAACCACCGCAACTTTAATTTTTGACATCTAAAAAGTAAATGAATTTGTACACGTGAATAACGCCAAGAGAACTAAATATTCATATTGGATTAAGAAATTTATTCAAGTTCATTTTACAAGAGGGAAGGTGTTTACCGATTTCTCTCGGATTTGATTTTCGTATTGGCCTTATCCATTGGCCATACCAACGACTGCACAGGGCTTGTTTTTTCTGATGCCCTTACCTTTAAGTTGTAGAGGGTGCCACTCAGTCGTTTCCTAATTCTGCTAATAATGATGCTATTGAGGTTGATTACCATTTTCTGATCTTGGTATACACCCAAATAATTAACCTTTACATCATTCGTTCCATGCTTTTGTAGCTTCCATTGGGCAGAATAGAAATCCACTAAATCGTAGTCTTCGTTTCTGTTATACTCCCTTATTTGGGTCGAACGTGTATGAAAAGTTTCGTTTTCATAGCGAACATCTACTTTTACCCTGCCTGTTTTTTTAACAAAGAGCCAAGGAATGTCGACAAAGAAATCGAAGGTAAAAGAGGAGTCTGGTTTGTTTACTAAGAGCATTTTCGATTTGCTTTCGCCTTCTACCCAGTCGTAGCCATCTACATCTAAAATGAGGTTCATCACTTCGTAAATACTGGAGTTTTCTATAATGAAAGTGCCTCTTAATGCTTCATATCCATCGGCAAGGGTGTCCAGTTGAGTCATCGTAACACCTTTATACTCCCAAGTTTTTTGAGAAAAAGCATGAGTTGAAGATATGAAAATGAAAAAGTAAACTGCTAAAAGTCGTTGCATAGTCTTATCGGAGTTCTAAGATAATGGAATTTAAGAATTTAGGCCATTTTTTAGCTAAACTGGTTTTTTGGTTTTACTTTTTAACTTGCTGGAATGAAATCAAAACTGTGGAGCTTACTTTTTTGGATGGTCATTGCTGCGGCCTTTATTGGGCCTGGTACCGTAACGACAGCGGCAGCCGCTGGCGCTGGTTATGGCTATAGCTTACTTTGGGCATTGGTCTTTTCTATTTTTGCTTGTATTATTTTACAAGAATCGGCTGCTAGAATAACCATTGCTTCTGAACTCACCTTGGGCGAAGCAATTAAAGATAGGTTCAAGTCGCAGCGTGTGGCACTGAGTATTGGTGTTGCCATATTTTTGGGCTGTGCTGCTTATGAAGCAGGGAATATTTTAGGTGCTATTTCCGGTGTTGCGCTAATTTTCACGGGTGTTCAACCTTCTGTTTTTACTTTGATTATTGTAGGGGCAAGTACCCTTGTGCTATGGAGCGGTAAAACGAAAACAGTAGCCAATATTATGGGCTTTGTGGTGGCCATTATGGGAGTCGCCTTTCTGATTTCTGGTTTAAGTACTCCAATTAACGGAGCTGATTTATTGAAGGGCGCTCTGGTGCCTTCCTTACCCGAAGGCTCCATTTTGATCACTTTAGGCTTGGTCGGGACCACCATTGTTCCTTATAACATCTTCATGGGGTCAGGCTTGGCGAAAGGGCAAAGCTTATCCTTTATGCGTTTTGGCTTGGTGCTGGCCATTTTAATTGGCGGATTGATCTCTACGGCCATTATGTTGGCGGGAGCTTCGGTGGAAGGTGGTTTTAGTTTCGAAAACTTAGCCGCTACCTTAACCAAGAATAATGGTGTTTGGATGTCCTATACTTTTGCAATTGGCCTTTTTGCGGCAGGTTTTACTTCCAGTATTACAGCACCATTGGCGGCAGCCATTACTTTAAAAAGTGTGGCCAAAAGTGAAAAAGGTTGGGAAGCCAATGGCTTAAAATATAGACTGGCTTGGGGCAGTGTAATGCTCACTGGTTTGGTTTTCGGTATGACAGGCGTGAAGCCTATTCCTGTAATAATTTTGGCGCAAGCAGCCAATGGTTTGATCCTTCCTGTGATCGCTATTTTTCTTTGGCTGATCTGTAATAATGAAAGTTACCTCAAAATTCATAGGAATGGATTGGCCATGAATTTGGCCATGTTGATTACGGTTTTCGTTGCTAGTGTTCTAGGTTTTATCAATGTTTTTAAAGCTGGTTATGCTACTGTAGGAAATAGTTTTGCTTTTGAAGGCTTAAATCAAATGACTATTCTTGCTCTGTCCGTTTTTGTTACTTTTCTCGCGGGTTGGAAAGTAATGAAAGAGAGGTCGCTATAGCTTATTCAACAAGTAAAAGTATTGGTAAATATGGTTTCTAGAATTTCTTTTGGTATATGCTTGGTGCTGGTTTCAATAGTATTGCTCAGTGCTCAACTTCCAAATGTCCATCACTTAAAACATGCGCCAAAACTTACGGTGACCGAACTTGATTTTGGAACAGAGGCCGTTACATTTTGTATGCACGAAGGAGTCAAAATAAAGTTCAAGCTCGCTTTGGATGATTTCGAAACAGAGGATGTAATAGTAAAGAAATCCAAAGGTGAGGTAGACTTGAAAACTTGGGAAGCCGAAACGTTTACCTACTTAATCAACCCTAAAGCAGAAGCCTTTGAGGTGGAGGTTTGGGTTAAGATGATAGATGTAGACCAAATCCAAGTACCCATAGTAAATGGGAAGGTTGCAGATTATGATGCTTCTGGAGCCTATAATACTTCAAATGCCAAATGGAAGCCAATCAATGAAATTTATGAAGTCGATGGAGATTATGTAAAGGTGATTTCCAACTGGAAACTTTATGGCCGTATTTGTGAGTAGGACTTTGACTTTGCAAGTGGAAAAAGCTAATGTTAGCTTAACACGAATTGACTTAGATTAACCTTACAATACTTGAAATATCCTTTAATTTTACTCAAAAAAGAAAGCGATATGAAGTTGTGGCGATTTGTATTGGTAGTGTGTTTTTTGGCAACGGCTTGTGGAGGAGGAGGGGATGTCCCAACGCCAGATCCGGTGGTAGAAACCCCAGATTACGAGGCTTGCTTGCCAGAAGTCGGAGAAAGTACTTTAGAGGTTGTGACTTGGAATGTTGAAAATTTTCCGATGCATGCGAATACTGCTTCGGCAGTCAAACAGATTATAGAAGACACCGATGTGGATGTGATTGCGCTTCAAGAGATCACTTCAAAGTCAGAATTTAATGCCCTTGTTGATGGTTTAGATGGCTGGTCTGGTCATGTTGAGGACTATGCAGGTTCGCAATGGGTAGGCTATATGTATAAGACTTCTGAAATCACGGTATTGACACAGCCTGAAAACTTATTTGCGGAAAGCAGCAATGACGATTACAATTTTGCTTTTACTTCGGCAAGAAGGCCTCTGTACATGAAGTTTCAGCACATTAACGGATTGACGGTGAACATCATCAATGTTCATATGAAGTGTTGCAGTGGCTCTGAGGACAGAAGAAGAAGTGGTGCTGTATTACTGAAAGACTATATTGACACCAATCTACCGAATGAGAATGTGATTTTACTCGGAGATTTCAATGATGAAATTGTGGACCAAGCAGATAACGTATTTCAGAACTTTATTGATGACAATGCGAACTACAAGTTCACCACCATGCCCATAGCACAAGGTGCTTCTAGTGGATGGTCTTACCCTTCTTGGCCAAGCCAAATCGATCAAATTCTAATAACAAATGAGCTTTTCACAAAGGCAACTGAAACCCTAGTATTGAAACTGGATAACTGCCAAACCACTTTTGGTTCTCAGGTTTCTGACCATAGGCCTGTAATGATTCGATTGAACAATAATTAGAACCAATACCTTTAAAGAAATCGCCCTTCCAAGAGTTCCTTGGAAGGGCGATTTTGTTTTATAGCCTTTGTGAGATTTTAAGCTACGGATTGATCAACTCAACCATGAATTGACTCTGATTTACCGTAGCGTTGTATAATCTCGGCTTCAATTTCAATCAGTTCTTTCCATTGTTTGTCAACATCTAAACCTTCTCCATACTTTCTGGCGAAACTGAGAAATGTGGTGTAGTGCCCGGCCTCACTTACCATTAACTGGTAATAGAACTTCGATAGTTCTTCGTCCTTGATGTTTTCAGAAAGCACTTTAAAACGCTCGCAACTGCGGGCTTCAATCATGGCAGAAAATAGTAGTCGATCAACTAAGTTTTGTTGCCTATTTCCTCCTTTAATTCGCGCTTTGAAGAGTTCATTGACATAACTGTCCTTTCGCTCTCGCCCTAAAGTGTAGCCACGTTTTTTGATAATATCGTGCACCATTCTAAAGTGATCCAGCTCTTCTTGTGCCAATAGGAGTAATTCAGTCACCAGATCGGTATGCTCTGGGTTGTTAGCTATAATGGTAATGGCATTTGTAGCTGCCTTTTGTTCGCACCAAGCATGGTCTGTTAGAATTTCTTCAATGTTAGTTTCTGCTAAATGTGCCCAACGTGGATCGGTGGCGAGTTTTAAACCGAGCATATCAATTTGATTTTTTTAAGAAGCGCAAAAATAGGGGTATGACTCATAGATTAATAATTATGAAGCGGTTTTGTTACATTAACACGGAGGATTGAGAAGGTTTACTTCAACAATTCCTCAAATACCTTCTGAACATACACCGTAATTGTTCCCAAGTATTCAAAATTGATGGTTTCGAAAGTATCGGTTGGTTTGTGGTAATGTGGAGTAGTGTCTTTGTTTACGTACTCTTCGGTCAATCCAATGGCATTAAAACCCGCGTTTCTGAAAGAGCGGTGATCGGTAGAAGTTACAGTAGACATGTGGATAGGGAACTCATAACCATAGTCTTTGGCCACTTTTAGGTAATGACCTTTTAGTGCTTCTGTAGGCATTTCTAACTCAAAACCACGATCTCCATCATTGTCCCAACCCATTTGGTCAATGGTGTGTACCGAAACAATATTGAAGTTCTCATCCTTTAGTTTTTTCGCATAGGCCTTACTTCCTATTAATCCACGCTCTTCTTCATCGAAGAAAACAATCTTCACGTTGTACTTACGCAAATTCAAACCCGCAATATGCTTGGCTACGGAATAGACCAAAGCAGTGCCCGAAGCATTATCATTCGCCCCAGGGCAATCTTTTACAGAATCATAATGCGCACCTAAAACTACCCATTCAT
Source organism: uncultured Roseivirga sp. (assembly GCA_963977345.1). Classification (GTDB taxonomy): domain Bacteria; phylum Bacteroidota; class Bacteroidia; order Cytophagales; family Cyclobacteriaceae; genus Roseivirga. Next base: position 556 of record CAXBPM010000166.1, on the reverse strand, counting down.
CGGTTTTTGTTGTGGCCATAATGGTTCCTACCACATTGTTTCCTGTGGCGCTGTAGTTCTCAATTTCAACTTGATCGATAAATTTTGAGAGTTCCGTTTTTAGAAACTCTGCCACCAATTCGCGTGATTCTTGTGCATGACGGTCTTTTAGTTTTGTATCGCCTTTGATGGCAGTATGTCCCGTAAGCTTAGAGGTTAAGTCTACTTGCTCTGGAAGTTTTTGCCCTTGAAAGGCCATTGAATTGAAAGAGAAGAGAAGAATTGTAGCGACTAAAAAATTAAATTTACGGGTCATGTCTTAAGAGTTTTTTGAATTCACAATTTAGGATATTCCTCAATGATAAAAATGAAAATGTCGGTTGAATGGCATTTCGTTTCAACTTATGGACGAAAGAAATGACCCCAGATGTAAATTTCCAATTTTCTGTTTGCTTTAAAAAAATCCTTTCCTAGATTTGGGGCATAATGAGAAACACAAATTTACATAGCGCATGGTGGTGGCATTTAACTGAACTCAGTTGATGTGAACTCATGCTATACGTAATCTAACGATATT
>CAXBPM010000165.1:0-7271 GCA_963977345.1 uncultured Roseivirga sp. | reverse complement strand
ATCGCTGAAGATTGAATTTCGGCCCCAACCACTAAAATGGTTTTGTACATTCCAGTTTTGATGAATTGATCAGCAATAGAAAGTGCATAGATAAACCCGCTACAAGCGTTTCTGATATCCAATGCGCCAATGCCCTGAAGTCCAAGTTCTCTTTGCATCAATACACCTGACCCCGGAAAAAAGTAATCTGGAGTAATGGTAGCAAATACAATAAAGTCCACTTCGCTGACTTCAGTATTGGCCCTTTCAAGTGCCATTTTTGCAGCTTTGGTGCCCATATTGGCTACGGTATCGTTTTCTGGATCGAACCACCTGCGCTCTTCAATGCCAGTTCGTTCTATAATCCATTCGTTACTAGTATCGATTATTTTTTCTAGGTCTGCGTTCTTAACAATGTTTTTTGGTACGTAATGACCTAAACCAACAATTCTGGAACTCTTCATGGCAATCTCATTTATCGACACAAAGTAAAGAAATATCCGACAGATCGAAATTGTTTCTGAAAGCTTCCTTCTTTAAAACAGAATTAAGGCCACTCATCACAGCATTTGTTGCCCTCCTCGATTCAAAGGAATTTATTCGACCACCCAAGTAATGGAAGTAACCAATTGGAGGCAATAGCGTAATGGCTTACGGAAGAATTGAATGGTGTAAAATGATAAGAATTAATCCGAGCGTATTTTTGGCGCTGGCGTGGGTAATGGCTTCTTCGAGCTGTTCGGTGAATGAACCAACAGCTCAACAGATATTAAATGCGGCCATTCAAAAGCATGGATATAAATCGGGTGAGGCGCTTGAAATTCAATTTGATTTTCGAGGCAATCATTACAATGCGAGAATTTCCGATAAAGGAGATGTATACAAGCGTATTTCCCATAAAAATGGAAATGAGCTAGAAGATATTGTGACCTCTAATACTTATATAAGGAGGGTTAATCAAAAAGAGGTTAGGGTAAAAGAAGATTCGCTTTCGAGTATATTCGCTGGCGATACAAGGTCTGTGGCTTATTTTGCTTTGTTGCCCTATGCAGCTAATCGTGAGGCTATTAGTAAGCAACTTATGCCTTCTATTAAGATTAAAGATGAATCATACTATAAGGTGGAAGTGGTCTACGGCAAGAATGGAGGAGGTAAGGATTTTGAGAACACTTTTGTCTATTGGATCAATCAGAAAACGCATACGATCGATTATTTGGCTTACAGCTACTACATAAACGGAGGAGGAGTGAGGTTCCGTGAGGCATACAACCAAAGAGAAGTAAACGGAGTGTTGTTTCAAGATTATATCAATTACACCATTGATAGCGATTTCCCCGCACATGAACTGGATTACGCTTTCCAGACTGATCAACTAAGAGAATTGTCAAGAATTGACCTTGAGAATATTCAAGTAACTCGGTAAAAGATTCTGAACGGATTAACCAAACAATGTAAAACTTCCGAACTGATTGGCTGGAGGTGCTTTTTTGAAAAGCTCTGGGCTGTCAAATTCTGGGTCGTTGATTTTGGGAGTGATAGAGTAACGGTCTAAAGACTTTTCTCGATAGGGGGTAATAAAGTTAATTACGCTTTCTTCTGTGTTCGATTCGTTAAGCCAATCTATCATCAAATCACTATCGAGTATGGCCGGCATTTCATCCGTAATGTCTTCTACATCTGAATTGGCCTTTGTCGTAATCATCATGAAAGTATGAACGGATTCACCGTTTTCATCTTCAAACTCATCCCACAATCCCGCAATTCCGAAAGGGCTTTTGTCTGCTAAATGAAAACGATAAGGTACTCTCTCTTTCTTTGAGATGCTTTTCCAAGCGTAAAAGCCATCCGCAATAATTACACAGCGTTGAGACTTTAGATTTTTCTTCAAGCTGGCCTTATTTAATATTTGATCCACTGGAGCGAAGATTAGTTTTTCGCTAATGCTATTGCTTTTCACAAAGGCTGGATTGATTCCCCAATAGAAAAATGAAAGCCCGTCTGGATTTTCTGCCGTGATGACTGGGAGCAATTTTGTGGGTGAAGCATTATACTTTTGTTCATACTGACCAGTCACTTCAACATTGAAATACTCTTCAACAACTTTAGCAGAACTGGCAATCGAATAGCTGGATGGCATATTAAACTTTTTAGAAATTTAAGGGATCAGGTTCATAAATACTAATACTTCGAACCATTAGCTGCGGCCCATAGTTGCAGAAGTAGTGCCTTGAAGACTAACCGATTATAAAATGATAGCAAAAGCTTGAGGCATTAGGTCAATCAATAATTTGAATATCGGTTGTTTAAAACTATTTTTGGGCTCAATTTTTCACAAATCATATGGCAGAAATCGTTAGGATGCCGAAAATGAGCGACACCATGGAAGAAGGGGTGATCGCTGTTTGGCATAAAAAAATAGGTGATAAAGTAGAATCAGGTGAGTTAATGGCTGAAATCGAAACCGATAAGGCTACCATGGACTACGAATCATATAATGAAGGAACCGTATTATACCTTGGAGCTGAAGAAGGTGAAGCCGTTCAAATCAATGGAATTTTAGCCATTGTAGGAGAAAAAGGTGAGGATTATAAGGCACTTCTGAATGAGTCAAGTGAAAATGGCTCTGATAAAAAAGAAGAAAAACCAGTGGAAGAGAAAAAAAATGAAACTGAAGCGATAGATACGAGTAACATCAAAGCTGAAGTGGTGAGAATGCCGAAAATGAGCGACACCATGGAAGAAGGAGTTATTTCGGCTTGGCATAAAAAGGTGGGCGATACAGTAGAATCAGGTGAACTGATGGCTGAAATCGAAACCGATAAAGCGACCATGGAATACGAGTCTTATAATGACGGGACCGTACTATACCTTGGTGCTAAAGAAGGAGAGTCTGTAGCTGTAAATGGTGTTTTAGCCGTTGTTGGCGAAAAAGGAGCTGACTTTGAAACGCTTCTAAAAGCTGAAGGTCAATCTGGAGATACATCTGAACCAGCTAAGGAAGAAACAACCGAAGCTGCTCCAAAGCAAGAGGTTGCTGAACCTAAGAAAGAAAAAGAAGAGGTTTCGGCACCCGCTGAAACAAATAATAACGGTAGAATTAAAGCGTCTCCTTTGGCCAAACGTTTGGCAGAAGAAAAAGGAATCAAGATTTCAGAAGTGAAAGGTTCTGGAGATGGCGGAAGAATTATAAAGAGAGATGTTGAGGACTTTGTTCCTGCTAAGGCTACTGAGCAAGCTAAACCAGCTGCTGGTAAACCAACATCGGCACCAGCTGTGGAGCTGCCTAAAATTGTAGGAGAAGAAAGCTTTGAAGAATTTAGGGTTTCGCAAATGCGAAAAACTATCGCGAAGCGTTTGGCCGAAAGTAAATTTACTGCTCCTCATTTCTACCTTACCATGGAAATCAACATGGACAAGGCTATTGAAGCCAGGGTGAGTATGAATGAAGTTTCTCCAGTGAAGATTTCATTCAACGATATGGTCATCAAAGCAGCAGCAGCGGCTTTAAGGAAACATCCTCAGGTGAATTCATCTTGGTTGGGCGATAAGATAAGAATCAATCACCACATCCACATTGGAGTAGCGGTAGCTGTTGAAGATGGCTTATTAGTGCCAGTAGTTAGGTTTGCTGATAACAAGCCACTTTCGCACATAGCTGCTGAAGTGAAACAACTAGGCGCTAAAGCAAAGAGCAAAGAATTGCAGCCTGCCGAATGGGAAGGAAATACTTTCACCATTTCTAATTTAGGAATGTTCGGTATTGAAGAATTCACTGCCATTATTAATCCTCCAGATGCCTGTATTATGGCTGTTGGTGGTATTAAACAAACGGCAATCGTTAAAGACGGTCAGTTGGCTATCGGCAACATGATGAAAGTAACAATGTCATGCGACCATAGGGTTGTTGATGGTGCTGTTGGTTCAGCCTTTTTACAAACCTTTAAATCTCTACTGGAAGATCCAGTAAGGTTGCTGGTTTAGAAACTTATTAAGTCAAAGTCCCGTTCTCATACGGGACTTTTTATTTAGAATTAATATGACCAAGATTAGATCAACCACCGTATTGGCGGTAAAACATAACGGTTCAATTTCAATTGGGGCAGACGGACAAGCCACAATGGGGAATACCGTAGCGAAGAGTAACGTAAAGAAGATCAGAAAGCTTCAGGATGGGAAGATAGTGACTGGCTTTGCTGGCTCTACTGCCGATGCTTTTACATTATTAGAAAGATTTGACGAAAAGCTGAGTGCTTACGGAGGCAACATGAAAAGAGCGGCCATAGAATTGGCCAAAGATTGGCGTACCGACCGTTATTTAAGAAAGCTAGAGTCTATGCTCATTGTAGCCGATAAGGATGATATTCTTATCTTATCTGGAACAGGCGATGTTTTGGAGCCAGATAACGGAATTGCAGCAATTGGTTCTGGGAGTATGTATGCCCAAGCAGCAGCCCAAGCGTTAAAAACACATGCTAAGGATTTAGATAGCTATACAATTGTAGAAGAGAGTCTTAAAATAGCCGCTGACATCTGTATATACACGAATCACAATTTGATTATAGAGAAAATTTCGTAATTTCGTAATAAGGGAAAGATTTTCAGCTACTTAGCACTTGTTTATACCAGCAAGAGGTTAGGTGAAAGTCAACATAAACTAACTAGAACAATGCGTACTCATATCACAAAATTATTTGCTTTAATGGTACTGGTTGTCATGAGCAATAGCTGCATTGATACTAAGATTCCTTCTTATACTGAAGGAAGCGAAGGGAGACTCCTTTTAGGGGCAACAGTACATTTAGGAGATGGTGAGGTGATTGAGAATGCTGCCTTGGCAGTGAAGGATGGATATGTTACGTTGTTGGCAGAAGGTGCTTCAAAAAAGCTTGACCTTTCTAAATTTCAAGTAGATCGTTTGAGTTCGGAATACCATATTTACCCTTTTAAGAAAACTGAACTAGGTAATTCAGGAATTGTATTGGCCAGGGCCGATGCAAAACCCTTTAACATCACCATCCGAGATAGCGAAGTAGAAAAGTGTATTACCATAGGTTGCGAAGCCGCTTTACTGATTTGTAGAGGAAGTATAACAGACATCAGTAAGTTTAGGGTAGAATACGTTGTAGATGGAAATGATAAAGTGAAAATACTAGAACAATCAGATTACAAAGTAAATGGGGGAAGCAACCGCTAGCCTAATTCTTAAGTAAATAATATTCAAAGAGCTTCCAAATGGGAGCTCTTTTTTGTTGGCCTTTACTTTAGAAAGTGGAAACTCATGGTTTTACTCGTGGTGATTTTGAGGAGGCTCAAAAGAGAGGTTTGTTGGTAAAAGACACACCTAAGGGCTATACAGTATAAATGTTAGTGCGAACACTCCTCCTTGGAGAAGGAGGTTGCCTGCCGGTCGCAGACTGGGGAGGATTGGCGTTTAGTGTCAATGAAATTATAAATCTAACCCACCTAGCCCCTTTTCGAAAAAGGGGGCAGTGTTAGTTTTTACTAATGCATTTTTAATCACTAATGAGTAAGATTTCACAAGTGAATGCCTTTACCTAGGAAATAACGCTCAATAAGAAGGAAAAGTAAAAGGTCACCGATTTCGGTGACCTTTTGAATTGTCTTAATTCGCAATACTGACGATTAATTCTTTGGTTCTAACCAAGCCTTTCTCAATTTGAGTTGAGCTGGAGTAGCATTCTCATCAAAGGCCAATGTAAGCGCTACAGGCACATCAATTTGTTGGTTAGGCGCAGTAAGTGTCATTTCTTTTGGCTCGCCATCTACGGCCCTAATTACGGTTACACTCATAGTTTCTAGTTCTGGGATTTTCTGAAATTGTCCGCCTAAGAAGTTATTGATTTCTGGTCCAAGCTCAGGAAGCTCGTCTCCGTTCATTTTCATGATGATATCACCGTTTTGTAATCCAAGCGCTTTGCCCATAGCATCGAGTTTGTCTTGATTGCCAATCGCCAACATTCTTTTTCCTTTGTATTCGGCTGCAGCTATGCTTTCTTGACTGATGATTAATGAATACTGCTTTGTTGTACCGCCTTCAATCATATTTACGCCAACTTCGGCCAATACTTCTTCATAGTTGATAGGTGTGTTCCCTGCCACATAAGTGTTCAGGAATTCACCAACTTCAGGGTAGGTCATGGCTACTATTTCGCTGAATAATTGATCATCTTGAAAAGATTTCTCCATGCCGTATTTTTTAGATAGTCCAGACATCATGTCTTGCACACCATAAGTGCCGTCAGAAAGCTTTCTAAGCTTGATGTCTAAGGCCATTCCAATTAAGGCACCTTTCATGTACACATTGTAGTATTGGTCAGCATAAGTGTCTAAAGCGCCAAGGCTCAATTCCGTAAAAGGCAAATCATCTTTGAATTGTGAAGAAGTAAGGATCTTCTCTCTCAGCATGTCCAAGTATTCGTCTGGGCTGACCAAACCGTATTTTACTTGCACGCTACCTGCGAAATATTCAGTCATTCCTTCGTACATCCAAAGGTGGCGCGACATTTTAGGCTCGTTAAAATCGAAACTTCCAATTTCTTCAGAATGAATGGTCAATGGAGTTACAATATGGAAGAACTCATGTGCAGCAAAGTCGCGCAGCTGTTGGTTCATTTGCTGAATTGTTTGCTCAGGCATAAAATAGAGTGAACTGAACGAATGCTCAAGTGCTCCATAAGAAGCTACTGGCTGATCTGTGAAGTAGAAAATGAAGGCATACTTCTCAACAGGTAACTTTCCGCCTAAGAAAGTGCTTTGTGCTGCGAGAACTTCTTTAATACTGGCTGCAATCTCTTTAGCGGTTACTTTCTTGTTAGGGGAGTAGCTGGCTACTAATACTTCAGTATTGGCTACTTTAATCACTGCGGTGTCAGCCTTGCTGTACATTAATGGAGAATCCACCAAACGATCATAGTCCGATACTTCGAATTTATCAATCGTGCTATTGGCATCAGGCGCAATGAAATCTCCTTTTCTTAAAGAGCGGCTCAAGCTAGTATTTGTAGCTTCAGCTTTTAAACCTGTGGCGCCATAAAAATCATTTGGGCGAATGACGTTAATCTCGAAAGTTTCTTTCTTCATTCCTTCAAAGTAACCGAAGAAGCCGCTGGAGTTTAAAAGGAAGTTTTTTCCTGCTTCAATATTGGTTCCTGCTGGTTGAAAGATTTCTGCGCCCTCCTTTGGGTTGTCATAAGTATCGTCTACCCAATAGCTTATTTTGGCTATCTTCTTCGCATTACTAATTTTCCAAGTGTTGTCGTCAAGCCTTTTTA
>CAXBPM010000164.1:0-7289 GCA_963977345.1 uncultured Roseivirga sp. | reverse complement strand
ATGCCTTCAGGAGACATCATGTTGAATGGTGACAAAGCTAAATGGAAGAAACTAGCCAATTCACTTAGAATGGTATATGCTCTTCGTTTATCTAAACGTTACCCTGGAGCTGCAGATTATGCTGCTACACAATTCAAAGCTGCCTTGAACGATGCTGACGGATATGTTGCTACAAATGCTGACAACATTCTTTATGCTCACTTGGACAACAACACATTTGCTAACAGATGGTATTCTCTTTTCTTAACAAGAGCTGATTATACCATTAGTGATGTTATGATTGATAAACTTGTTGCCAAAAATGACCCTAGATTGGCGGTTTATGCTAACAAAAACACCAATGGTGCTTATGTTGGATTGCCTTATGGGTTCACTAGAGACCAGTTAATTACTTGGACTGCGAACAATCAGTATTCTTTAATGGGTGATGCCATTACAGGCCAAACTTCTCCTAGCTATTTCATCACAGCTTCTTACATCGATTTTACTCGTGCTGAAGCTGCTCAATTGGGATGGACTACTGAGGTTGCTGCTACTTTGTATGCCAAAGGTATCGAAGATTCTTGGAGGCAAAGATCTGTATATGATGCCGCTGCATTTGCTACTTACATGGCTGACGCGCAAAATGCATATGCTGGTAATATGGCTGAGAAAATTGGAGACCAGAAATGGATTGGTGCATTCCCTGACGGATTCGAAATATGGTCCGACTGGAGAAGAACAGGATATCCTGTATTGACTCCAACTCCAAATTTCTTAAATGATAACGGTAATATTCCATTGAGATATGGTTACCCTTCAAATGAGTCTGATTTGAATAGCGAAAAGTATGATGCTGCTGTTGCTAGATTAGCAAATGGTGATGTTGACAATTCTCCAGTTTGGTGGGATAATTAATTTGAATTGAATTAGTGTGAAATATACTATGTAATTATAGTTAGTTAGTAGTTAGTATATTTTGCTTAGAAAGGCCGGTTCCAATTGGAACCGGCTTTTTTCATTTCTACAATCAAAACCCGTTTTCTTTCATGACAAAATCAAGAAGCCCTTCAGCTGAACGATCAATAATATCAAACACTTCTTGAAAACCGTTCTCTCCCCCATAATAAGGATCTGGAACATCTTTATTCAATGCTTCATCATAGCTACGCATAAGCCTAACTTGTTTACTATTATCTACTGACCTAATGCTTTCAATATTTCTAACATTATTTGAGTCCATGGCAACTATGTAATCAAAATCATAAAAATCCTGTACGGTAAACTGTCGGCCATGATGATTTAGACTCACACCATTTTTTCGTGCATTCTTAATTGTTCTTCCATCTGGTTGCTCCCCAATATGATAATTGGAAGTACCACAAGAATCAATAGTAAAGTGAGCTTCAAGCCCCCTCTCTTCTACTTTCTTCCTAAATATACCCTCTGCCAAAGGAGACCTACAAATATTCCCTAGGCAAACAAATAGCACCTTCACCTTAGACATTCCCATTTCTTTCTATTTTTGTTTAGCATTTACAATAACAAACCTAACCTATGGAATTTATCAAAGTAAATAAAGCATACGCCAAACACATTGCCCTAATTCAGTTGAGCAGACCTAAAGAATTAAATGCATTGAATTTGCAGTTGATGGGTGAAATCAGGGATAGCTTAAAAGAATTGGATCAGGATGATGAAGTCAGAGTGATTATCATTACTGGAGATGAAAGAGCCTTTGCTGCCGGTGCCGACATTAAGCAAATGGCTGGTAAATCTACAATTGACATGTGGAAAGTGGATCAGTTTAGTACTTGGGATCAAATCAATAAAACTAGAAAACCTATTATAGCAGCGGTATCTGGTTTTGCCTTGGGCGGTGGTTGCGAATTAGCCATGTCATGCGATATGATAGTAGCCTCAGAAACGGCTCAATTTGGTCAGCCTGAGATTAAAATCGGGGTAATGCCTGGAGCTGGCGGAACCCAGCGGCTCACCAAAGCTTTAGGAAAAGCTAAGGCGATGGAGTTGGTATTGACAGGCAAGTTCATCTCGGCAGAAGAAGCCCTTGGTTACGGACTTGTTAATAAAGTAGTACCTACTGAAGTATATTTAAAAGAGGCCACCACACTCGCTAGCGAAATTGCAGCCATGTCCCCTATTGCTGTCCAAATGGCCAAGGAAGCCGTCAAAAGATCTTTTGAAGTGCCGTTGGAAGAAGGTCTCCATTTCGAAAGAAAAAACTTCTACATGCTGTTTTCCTCCGATGATCAAAAAGAAGGAATGAACGCTTTTGTTGAAAAAAGGAAGCCTGACTTCAAAGGTAGATAAATAAAAAAGGGGCTAATGCCCCTTTTTTATTATAGATGTAATAGTCTCTTTTAGATACCTGGTACAATTGGAATATTGGTACTACTTGCTCCTTCTCTAAAGCTAAAGCCAATCCCTACAGTTGCAGTGTTGTACTCTTGGAAAGAATACTCACCAAAGATATTCAAGAACAATAATCTGATTCTCAAACCAACATTGGCTTTTAAACCACCATTTTCATAAGCCAAATCAATTGGATCAGTATAACTATTGTTTTCAGTAGTATACACTCCTTTCAGCCCTAAAGTTGTTTTAGATTTAGCATAACCTAAGCCCCCATAAACAGTGAGTAATGCCAATTTCTTAGAAACTAAAGCCTGAACTACTGTTCCTTTGGTTTCAAATTCTGCAAATTGATTTAGGTCTGAATCAACAGCAATTGAAGTCTTTAAATTGGTGTAACCCACAAACATTGAAAGGTCAAAAGGTAGTTTGTTCACCACTGGCAGGTATTGCTTGATGTCATGCATTACCCCAATACCAAATAGCTTTACAGACCCTTCATCTTCATCTCCCAACGAAATATCGGGTGTATATCTGATTTTAAGATCTGTTCCTTTTATCAAACCAATCCCCAATTGAATCATTGGTGAAGGAACTGCGTTTATTGGAAACTCTTCATCTAAGCCCAAACCAGTTGGTGCTGAAATACGAATCGTTTCCTCCCCATTATTCAAAAATGTTAACTCCGGTAAGTCGTCTGCCCCCAAATTTGGCCCAAATAAAGTAGGCAGCTGAGCCGAAGTTCCGTTCGATAATTTTACGTTAGTGTAATCAGCATTATTGAAAGTAAAGAACTGGCCACTAGTAGGTACTATAGCCGCATTCACTGTCACATTAAGGTCAAAACCCAAAGTTTTGTGAGGTCTAGCTGTATTGTACCAACCAGCATTCACGCCATAGCCAATCCCTTGGAAAGCGGGCGCCATATAGGCCTCCAATAATTTATTGGCGTCAGCCAAGCCTGCTTCCAGAAAAGAGTCAAAATCTAATTGTGCTTTAGACACATTCGCCATAGACACCATTAGTCCCGCGATCAATAATATTCTTGTATAAATCTTCATGTCAAAATACTTTTAAAAAATTAATCTAACTGAACTCTTGCGGTTACATCAAACTTGAATAGAAAATCAAATGTATCGCTAGTAGTTTGAAATCTAACATTTCTTCCTACAAGAACTAACTCGATTTTGAATGATGTCCCATTCAATAGTGCGCCTTCAATCACTGACACGGCAGCAGGGTTTACGTCTCCAGGAGCAGCTTTGTCAAAAAGAAGCACATCGTCTGTTTTAAGATGAGCGTCTACAATTGAAGTTTCTAAAAGCTCAATTGAATTACCTCCACTTATAATATTTAAAGTAATATCTAAATCAGCTTCGTTCCCTGCATCAAAACCTTCAACCTTATACCAAATCTTATTGATGGTAAAACGTTGAAGTTCATCCATATACTCATCAAATTCATCAGAAGTAATATTGATTTCACCCGTTTCAACGGTTACAGGAGGTGTTTCATCAACCAAAACCCCAACAGCCTGAGCAGGTAAATCAATGGTAACAGTCACAGGATCAGTTTCCACAACTTGAGAGATATCTGATTGAATACCAGCTTCTCCGCAGGCACTAATAATAGTCGCCATCAGTAAAATTAACAGTAAGTTTTTTTTCATTGCTAAAGGTTTAAAAAGGATGCTAAATAAATATAGGGTTGTAAGGTTTAAAGTTCACTCAATTAGTGCTTTGCGCAATTGAAGCAGTAATATCCCATACTATTTCAACCGAGAAATCACTTTCAATATTTTTATCAAAGCCTGCTGTGACTATTAAATCAAATGATTCTTGATTATCAATAATAGCCTCTAAACTGGCCACTTGGGCTGCACTCAATTGAGATGAAGCATTTCCATTCTCAAAGGCAGTAAAAAGACCATTGGTCAAGGCAATTCCAGAAACAGATAACACCTCTGTAGTGGTGCCATTCAATTCAGTTGATAAGCTTAACGTCATGAGCACATCATTACCTACAGTACCGGAATACCCGGAAACCTCATAAGTAAGTTGATTGAGTGTAATATTTTTAATCAGTTCAGAATCTTCCGTAAACAGTGCTGACGGATCAATCATTCGCCCGGTAGTATAGCTATTATTTACACTACTATTCGCTTCGGTACTACTAATAGTAAATTCATAATTACCTACTGAAGGCACGGTAATCAAAATCCCGCCTTCATCACAGGCCGTAAGCGCAATCAGGAGTGTGAGAAATAAATAGATCTTCTTCATTGTATTAGTATTAACAGGTTATGTAAAGTTAACAATAAATTCGAAGCCTGTATTCTGCATTTATATGGACTAAAACTTAATTCCATTATTATCAGAAAAGAAAAACTTTAAGCATTTGATATCGGTTCTATTGACAGTTATCTTTGCACCCGAAAACGAGAAAAAGACTATTTAAGTAATGAATCAAAGGTGGGATTTAGCTAACGTGAGTGGTCTATAAGCGTAAAGATTAGTAAAAGAAATTAATTATTCAATTCAAATAAAAAAACAAATGTCATTAGTTGGAAAAAAAGCACCAATATTTAGCGCACCAGCGGTAATTAACGGAGAAGAAATAATAGAGGGATTCTCTCTTGATCAGTACATCGGCAAAAAAGATGTAGTGTTCTTCTTCTACCCTAAAGACTTCACTTTCGTATGCCCTACTGAGATCTTGGCTTTCCAAGAGAAATTAGGTGAGTTCGAAAAGAGAGATGTTGCTGTAGTTGCTGCTTCTTGCGATACAGAAGAGAGCCATTTGGCTTGGTTAATGACTCCAAAAAACCAAGGTGGTATTGAAGGCGTTACTTATCCTATTGTTGCAGATACAGCCAAAACTATTGCTCATAATTATGGCGTTTTAGCTGGAGATTGGAACTACAATGAGGAAGGAAATTTGACCTTCGAAGGAGCTCCAATTGCCTACAGAGGTACATTCTTAATTGATAAAAAAGGAACTGTTAGACAAGAAACAATCAACGATTTGCCATTAGGTAGAAACATCGATGAAATGATCCGTTTGGTAGACGCGCTTCACCACGTTGAAAAATACGGTGAGGTTTGCCCTGCGAACTGGGAAGAAGGAAAAGAAGCAATGAAAGCTACTAAAGATGGCGTTGCGGATTACCTTTCTAAAAACTAAGCTTAATTAAATATCAAGTATTAAAGCCCTCCTAATGGAGGGTTTTTTATTTTTGTCCTCAATGGCAGTTGTTCTCTATAATGTATCCGTCCTCTTTTATCGCCTAATCGTTGGTTTGGTAGCTCCATTCAATGAAAAAGCGAAGAAGTTTGTAACGGGCAGGAAGAACATATTTGAGCGACTTGAAAAAGATTTCTCTACGATCAAAAGCCCTGTGGCTTGGTTTCACTGTGCTTCTCTGGGAGAGTTTGAGCAAGGACGCCCAGTAATCGAGGCATTCCGAAAAGCAAAACCCGACCACAAAATACTCATCACCTTTTTCTCCCCATCGGGTTACGAGCTCAGAAAGAATTATACTGAAGCCGACTTTGTCTACTATTTACCCATTGACACAAAAAAGAATGCCAAACGTTTTTTAAACATCGTCAATCCAGCCTTGGTCATTTTTGTGAAATATGAATTCTGGTATCATTACCTCAAACAAACCAACGAGCGAAAAACACCCCTCTATTGTATTTCGGCATTATTCAATGAAAAGCAGCGCTTTTTCAAACCTAGTGGTGGTTTTTTCAGAAGAACCCTCGCTTTCTTCGACCATATCTTTGTTCAGAATGAGCAGTCTGAAAAATTACTAGAGCAGATCAACATCAATCAGGTTTCCGTTGCTGGCGATACACGTTTTGATAGAGTGGTCGACACCGTGAGCAACCCAAAGCATTCCCCATTGGTAGCTCAGTTTAGCAAAAATCATCTTACTATGGTGATTGGAAGCTGCTGGCCTGCCGACATGGCCTTCCTCTACCCTATTATCAATCGTTCCGAAAACATTAAGTTCATTATTGCTCCGCACGATGTAAGTGAGAACAGCATTAAGCAATTAGAAAAGGGGCTTAAGCTTCCTTTTTGCCGAATTACTGAAGCTACACCTGAAAGCATAGAGCAATCTCAAATCATCATCATCAACACCATAGGCATGCTTTCCTCCCTCTATCAGTATGGCCAATTTTCGTACATTGGAGGGGCTTTTGGAGACGGGCTACACAACATATTGGAAGCTGTAACTTTTGGCTTACCTGTGATTTTCGGGAACAACAATCTGGAAAAATTTCCTGAATCGTTAGCCCTGATCGAAAAAGGAGGTGCATTCTCATTCACTCAGCAACCAGAGATTGACGAGTACTTCACAAAGCTTTCAACGAATATTGATTTCAGAAAGGAAGCATCTGAATATTGTAAAGCATATATTCGAGAAAACACTGGAGCCACGGCTAAAATTATGGACAGTTTAACCCAATGGAACAAATGAGAGGAAGAGTCATTCGATCTACGGGGTCATGGTATGAAGTAAAAACCGAAAGCGGAGAGATTTTCAAAGCTCGATTACGCGGTAAATTCAAGCAAGACAAGTTGAAAGTAAACAACCCTATTGCAGTGGGTGATTGGGTACTTCTGGACCAAGAAGGTGAGGAAGGCTCGGCTGTGATCAAAACCATAGAACCACGCACGAATTACATCATTCGTAAATCTACCCGTAAGTCTAATTTTTCGCACATCATTGCTTCCAATTTAGACCAAGCACTTTTGGTAGCCACACTCGCTTTTCCGCGTACGTCATTGGGCTTTATCGATCGCTTTTTGGTCAGTGCCGAATCGTTTAGAATCCCTTGCGTTCTTGTAATTAACAAAAGTGATTTACTCGACCAAGAAGCTTTAGAAACTGTCGCACAATTGAAGGAGTTGTATGAAAGCATTGG
>CAXBPM010000163.1:0-7299 GCA_963977345.1 uncultured Roseivirga sp. | reverse complement strand
CAATGCAATGAACTGTAATTTGCCTGCACTGAACTGTCGAGAAGATGTAATGCTGCTTAAAGAAGGTGCGAGTTGAATAAAAAAAGGCTGTACTTTACAGCACAGCCCATTCCAATACACAATATAAAGCCTTTTAGCGATATGCTGGAGGCTTAATTCCTTTCATTCTTAAATAGCTGACCATTTGGCCACGATGATGGGCATTATGGTCTAAATAGGAAATTACATGGGCCGTAGCCGCGTCACTCGACTCACTCGCGAGAATTAATTTGTGCATGGCGTCAAACTGCTCCCCAGCCCATTTGATCAGTTCTGCTTTACTTTTAGCGTTTTCATCGCCTGGGCTCCATGCCGCTTGTCCTTGGTTCTCGAAAGCCCTTCGGAAATAGTCTAAACTATAGGCAATGTGGTAGGCCTGTGCCCCAAAAGTGCGTTGCTCCTCATTGGGCTTGAAATTGTAATCTGCCTCTGGCATGGCATTAAAAACCTCGATGGTGAAGGCTTTGGTGACTTCTAACCGTTGTTTGAGGTAATCATAACCGCTATCTGCTGGCTTTAGGGTGGCGCTCGTGAGACCAATACCCAACACACAGAGTGCGAATACCGATAAGGCTGTTTGTTTTAGTTTGCTTTTCATAAGTGGTAGTTAAATGTAAATAGAGGGTATACGTAAGTAGTTACGTATTTGGTTGTCGATTTGTAAGATTTAATCTGGGCCTCCGCTATTAGTTGACTTTATAATTGGAGATGTTATTAATATTATTTTGAATTATTACCTTACTAACTTTATTAAAGATGTTTAGTGAGTAATACTCTGTCAAAATATTGTCTTGCATTTAAAAAGCTAAGAGTAGACCGCTCCCATGGGATAGCTCCCCATAAACCGATTTTACTTATTTCAATCATTCAGTCATACCATGCAGGACAAATAACCGAATGCAAAGTTTACCTTACCCCAGAGCTGGTTGCTCATTTCAAAACGGCATGGAACAGCCTAGTTGAAACCAATCATGATTGTCGAATTTCTTATCCGTTTTTCTACATGAAGAGCGAGGGCTTCTGGAAGCTGAAACCAAAGTCTGGATTCAGTAATCTCAATACAATGGGTTCATTGGTAAAGAGTTTTGCGAACCTCAATGCTGCGGTGGCCTATGCTGAAATTGAAAATGATCTTTTTAAACTGCTAGGTGATAATGTTTCAAGGCAGATACTGCTACAGGTTTTATTGGAAGAGTATTTCCCAAACACTAAGGATGCTTTCTCTGAACAAAATTATACTTCAGTTTTTGAAGGTTTGGAGGACAGCTTTTTAAATGACCCTTCAGAGTTGTATAAGGAGCAGATAAGATTCCTATTGGATCAAAAGGAAGATGAAGAGGTATTTCTTCGGGGCTCCATTTTTAAACGCGAAATCCCAAAAATGTATAATAATACGTGCTGCATATCGGGTTTGAAGATTGATACAATGCATAATATTTCAATGATTGACGCCTGCCA
Organism: uncultured Roseivirga sp.; assembly: GCA_963977345.1. GTDB lineage: Bacteria > Bacteroidota > Bacteroidia > Cytophagales > Cyclobacteriaceae > Roseivirga. The sequence continues at coordinate 5,802 of CAXBPM010000163.1, read as the reverse complement.
TATCATCCCTTTCAGCGAAAGCTATGATGATACTGTAACCAATGGAATTGCCTTATGCCCTAATCTGCATAGGGCATTTGATCGCGGCTTGATATCCATCACTCCTGACTACATGGTCAGTTTATCAGATAGTTTTATAGAGGAAGGAAATTACTCTCTTAAGCAATTTGAGGGTAAGCCGATGAGCTTACCCTCAAATCAAAAGCATTGGCCAAACCGAGAGAATTTGGAATGGCATGTGGTTAATATTTTTAAATGAGCAACATAGTCTTTATTGATACTGAAATTGACCAAAAGAGTCATCGAATTCTTGATATAGGAGCCATCAAGTCAGATGAACAGTCATTTCATTCCAATTCTATAAATGACTTTGAAAGGTTTTTGACTGATACGGAGTTTATTTGTGGACATAATATTTTAATCCATGATTTAAAATACCTTCAGAACTCTCAAGCTCACAGCTCTATTAATTCAAAAAAAGTAATAGATACACTTCATTTATCACCTTTATTATTTCCTTCAAAACCTTACCACAGTTTATTAAAGGATGATAAGCTGCAAACGGAGGACATTAATAATCCCCTTAATGATTCTATTAAGGCCAAAGACCTGTTTTATGATGAGCTTTCAGCGTTTCAAAACACTGAAGATGCCTTTAGACAGATCCTTTACTATCTTTTAAAAGACAAAAAGGAGTTCTCCTCCTTTTTTGATTTTATTGGCTATCACTCCAATGATGAAAACCTAAAAGAGCTGATTCTTAAACACTTTCACTCCAAAATTTGTGAGAGTTCAAATCTTGAAAGGTTGATTGCAGAGCACCCAATTGAATTAGCGTACGCATTGGCTCTAATTGATTCTAAGAACAAGTATTCTATTACTCCACCTTGGGTGTTGAAAAACTATCCAGAGGTAGAACGTATTGTATTCCTTCTTCGGAGCAAGCCATGCTTAATAGGTTGTATTTATTGTGATAAAGCTTTAGACATTCATGCAGGCTTAAAGCGGTTTTTCGGTTTCGATTCATACAGAAAATATGGTGGAGAACCATTGCAAGAGAAAGCTGTTAAGGCAGCAATTGATAACAAATCAATATTAACAGTTTTTCCAACAGGAGGAGGAAAGTCAATTACCTTTCAAATCCCTGCATTAATGAGTGGAGAAAATACCAGAGGTTTAACCGTTGTCATTTCACCACTTCAATCTTTAATGAAAGATCAGGTTGACAATTTGGAAAAGACTGGAATTACTGAGGCCGTGACTATTAACGGCTTACTTGATCCTATTGAAAGAAGCAAGTCGCTCGAGCGAGTTCAGGATGGCTCGGCATCAATACTCTATATATCCCCAGAATCTTTGAGATCAAAAACTATTGAGCGGTTGATATTGGGTAGGAAAATCTCCCGATTTGTAATTGATGAAGCCCATTGCTTTTCCTCATGGGGACAAGACTTTCGGGTAGATTATTTATACATAGGAGATTTTATAAAATCAATTCAACAGCAGAAAAATTTAGAGGAAGGAATTCCTGTTTCTTGTTTCACGGCTACAGCGAAGAGGAAAGTAATATATGATATACTAGAGTATTTTAAAGACAAGTTAGGCTTGAATTTGGAACTCTTTAGCTCAAAAGAGTCCAGAAAAAATCTTCACTATCAGGTATTCGAAAAGGAAAATGAAGAAGACAAATACAATACCGCAAGGGATTTGGTAGATGAGAAAAATTGCCCAACAATCATTTATGTTTCCCGAACGCGGAGGGCATATGAATTAGCAGAGCGACTAGTAAAGGACGGTTATAAAGCCAAGCCATACCATGGTAAAATGGAGAAGCAAGAAAAATCAGCCAACCAAGACGCCTTCATAAATGGTGAAGTACAAATAATGGTAGCAACTTCTGCCTTTGGTATGGGAGTTGACAAAAAGGATGTTGGCATGGTCATTCATTATGAAATCTCCGATTCACTTGAAAATTATGTTCAAGAGGCTGGCAGGGCCGGAAGAGACGAAAGCATAACGGCCGATTGTTATGTGTTATTCAATGAAGAAGACCTTAGCAAGCATTTTATCCTTCTCAATCAAACTAAGTTAAGCATCAAGGAAATCCAGCAAATTTGGAAAGCTATTAAACATATTACCCGTTTTCGCTCAACAGCATCAAATTCAGCTTTAGAGATTGCGAGAAAAGCAGGATGGGACGACAACATAAGAGAAATAGAAACGAGAGTTACCACAGCTATTGCTGCTCTAGAAGACGCTGGGTATTTGAAAAGGGGGCAAAATGTGCCAAGAATATTCGCCAATAGCATTCTAGCCAAGAATGCACAAGAGGCAATTGAAAAAATAAATGCATCCGAGAAATTTCAAGAAAATCAAAAAGAAAAAGGAGTCCGAATTATTAAAAAGCTCTTCTCCAGTAAAAGCAAAACACAAAACCCTGATGAAGTAGCTGAATCTCGCGTTGATTACATATCAGACCATCTTGGTATTGTCAAAGAAGAGGTCATCAATATCGTCAACCTTCTGAGAGAAGAAAATATTTTAGCGGACGCCAAGGATTTAACCGCGTTTATTAAAAGAGGAGAAAACAAAAATCGCTCTTTAAAAATCGTTGAAGCCTATGCCAAAATTGAAAAGTTTCTTTTGTTGGTCTTTGAAGAGGAAGAAAAAACCTTTCATATTAAGGAGTTAAATGAAACGGCTGAAGAAACGGGATGCGATGAGGTAAGTCCCAATAAATTAAAAACAATAATCAATTTTTGGGCAATAAAGAACTGGATTAAGAGACATCAAGACTATTCAAAAAATAACATTACTATTTTGTGCAGTCAACCGAAAGAAATTCTCGAAGAGAAGCTAAAGAAGAGACATGAGTTGGCCCAATTCATAATATGGCTTCTCTATCAAAAAAGCACCACTTCAAAGGTCAATGATGAGAAAGAGGAAGTCTTAATAGAGTTTTCTGTTCATGAGCTCAAAAAGGCCTATGACAATAGCCAAACACTTTTCAAGCAGACAATTTCAATTGAAGATATTGAAGACACCCTTTTTTACTTATCGCGAATAGATGCAATAAAAATAGAAGGAGGGTTTCTTGTGGTGTACAATAAACTTACGGTAGAGCGGATTGAGCAAGACAATAAAAAGAGGTACAAACAAGAGGACTACCAAAAGCTTAATCAATTCTACGAAACCAAGGTTCAACAAATTCATATTGTGGGAGAATACGCTAAGAAAATGATTAGCGATTATAAGGAGGCTTTACAGTTTGTTGAAGACTATTTTCAGCTGAACGATCAATCTTTTTTGTCCAAGTACTTTAAGGGAAGCAGACAGAATGAGATTAAGAGGAATATTACACCGTCAAAGTTCAGACAGTTATTTGGCGAGCTTTCACCCACTCAATTAAAAATTATAAACGACAGAGAGTCTAAACACATTGCAGTAGCCGCAGGGCCAGGAAGCGGTAAAACAAGAGTCCTAGTTCACAAACTAGCCTCTTTGCTCTTAATGGAAGATGTAAAACATGAGCAATTACTCATGCTAACTTTTTCTCGTGCAGCGGCAACAGAGTTCAAGAAGCGCCTTCTCTTGTTAATTGGAAATGCTGCACAATACATTGATATAAAAACATTCCATTCGTACTGTTTCGATTTATTGGGGAAAGTTGGAAGCCTAGAAAAATCTGATGTAATACTAAAAAAAACCATTGATCGAATTAGGAACGGAGAGGTTGAATCAAACGGTATTACTCGTACAGTTTTGGTTATAGACGAAGCTCAGGACATGAATGCCGATGAGTTTGATTTGGTTCAGGTTTTAATGGAACAAAACGAGGATTTGAGGGTAATTGCTGTTGGTGATGACGATCAAAATATCTACGAATTCAGGGGGGCAAGCTCCAAATATTTGGAGCAATTCATTAAGGAAAAGAAGGCTGTTAAATATGAGTTAGTTGAAAATTACAGGAGCAAGTCGAATTTGGTTGAGTTTACCAATCAATTTGTAAAGACAATTGATCACCGATTAAAAAACACGCCAATCATTGCCAGACAATTGGACGATGGAGTCATAATGGTAACTCAATATCAAAGCACAAACCTTGTAACACCTTTGGTGAATGATATTCTAAACACAGAGCTTAGCGGAACAACATGCATCTTGACAAAAACCAATGATGAGTCAGTATTGGTTACCGGGCTGCTTCTTAAGAATAAAAAGAATGCGAAGCTTATTCAGACCAATGATGGGTTTAGCTTATATAATCTCTTAGAAGTTCGATACTTTATTAATCATTTAAATTTGGATGAATCCTCCTTTGTAGTCAACGATGAGATATGGAAAACTGCCAAAAGAGACCTGCGCAATGAATTTCAAAGTAGTACGATGCTTGAGGTATGCCAAAAAATCATTAAGGATTTCGAAGCAACTAATCCTAAAAAGAAATACCGTTCGGATTTTGAAGTATTTATTCGCGAATCAAAACTTGAAGATTTTTATAACGAAAATGGTGAGGCCATATTTGTTTCGACTATTCACAAAGCAAAGGGGAAGGAGTTTGATAATGTTTTCCTTTTACTTGACAGTTTTTTCCCAGACACAGACGAGGCAAAAAGACAGGTATATGTGGCATTAACACGAGCCAAGCAAAACCTTACCATTCATTTAAATAGCAACTTTCTGTCGCATATTAATGCCCAGAATCTTAACAAGTCTATTGACACAAACACCTATTTACCCCCAGATGAAATGTTAATTCATTTGACTCACCGAGATGTTCAGTTGGGATATTTCGAATTTGTTCAACACAGGATTCGTGGCCTTTTAAGTGGAGGTTCCCTGATATTATCTAATGAGGGCTGTCTCAATCAGAATAAAGAGCTAGTACTTAAATTTTCAAGAGGTTTCAGTGAAAAGCTCAGAATATTCAATGAAAAAGGATTTATTACCATAAATGCAAAAATTAGCTTTCTTCTGTATTGGAAGGCCGAGGGATCAGACCAAGAAGTCAAGATTGTTCTTCCAGAAATATACCTTGAAAGGAGGAAAGCGTAAAGGCTGAAAATCAACTCAACTTTCCCTCTACCACCTCAAAAAACCTCACTTCATGGCCAATGGCTTCAAATATTTTTTGGCTGCGCTCGGGGCGGGCATCGGTAACGAAAATCTGCCCGAAAGCATCGGAGGCCACCATTTCCATTAGCTTGGTAATGCGGAAATCATCCAGCTTATCGAAAATATCATCGAGCAGCAGCATGGGCTTAATTTCCGTTTCAGTAAAAATATAATCGAAGTGGGCGAGTTTGAGTGCAATCAAATAAGACTTCTGCTGTCCTTGCGAGCCGAACTTTTTAATCAGCTCGCCTTCCATTTCAAATAGAAACTCATCTTTATGAATCCCCACATTTGTGCGTTTCAGAATTAAATCCTTTTTCTGGTTTTGCTTAAACAAGGCGGCAATGTCCTGCGCAAAGTCGGATTCATATTGTAAATCAACCTGTTCACTTTCTTCTGAGAGCAGCGCATAATGCTTTTGCACCAAAGGACGGAAAGCTTGGGTAAAGCCTTTTCTTACTTCGTAAATGCGCTGGCCAATTTCAATGAGTTGATCGGTGTATTGTTGAAGCAGCGCGGCATCGAAAAAATCACGGTCGGCAAACTGTTTTAGCAGGCTGTTGCGCTGCTTTAGCACGTGGTTATATTGAATTAGGTCGTTCAGGTAGTTTTGGCTGGTCTGCGAAATAATTCCATCAAAAAACCTCCTTCGGTCTTCACTGCCATTCCGGATGACATCGGTGTCAT
>CAXBPM010000162.1:0-7305 GCA_963977345.1 uncultured Roseivirga sp. | reverse complement strand
TCTTTCCATAACTCCATCAATTCGTCAGGGTAGCCCCAGTGCTTTTTAGAGGCAAAAGAAATGTGATTGAGTATGTCAATATCTTCGATTTGGGATTTAAGTATTTTAACGGAGTTCATGTTACTAGTTAAGCCTTAACTTCAGGTAAACATCTTTGTCTTCTAATTCAAGGGATGAAATTTGAACTATCAAGCCATCTTTAGTTGGAAATGCATACTCTATATTGAAGGGCAATTGATAATACCGTTTATCCATCTTTGGTCCAATCACTATTAGCGTGTTCTGTAGTAATTTTGAGTTATTATTTTCTAATTCATTTAATATTTCCCCATCGGAGTAATTGTCATAGATTGGATTTAGATGTCTGGAAAATCGGTAAACAAAATTAGTATAAGGGTTGAATAATGTTTTGTAGTAATTAGGGTATTTCAACTGCATTAAAAGGCTATTCAGCCCTCTGTTATCAATGGGTTTCTTGAGGCCCTCTAAATGATTAAACCCAGTCATTCCGGTGCTTAGTTTTCCAAAGTTCCTTGAATTAATATTGAAAAACTCAATAGAATCAGAGTGGTAGTTATTGATTAAGAGTAAGCTGTCAAAAGCTCTTATGATCTGACCACCTAAAAATGATGTTGGGAGGACTCTGTTTTCATACTTTATTGGGTAACCAGACCATGCCCTAAATTCATTACTCTCCACATTAAGTGTGTGGGTAACAAACGTGTTGCTAGTGAATTGGAGATTGTTCGGATTCGAGTGTGGTATCGTATTAATGTAAAGTATAGAATCGAGTAATACCCCTCCCTGCTGTTGTTCATTTGCGTCAAAACTCATTGTCGCCTCGGACTCATATTCATAAATCTGTATCAGTTCCGAGTTTCGATTATATAGGAAGACTTTATTCAAAGATGTTGGAAATACAAAAACGGAATCTGAATTATGCCAGTAGAAACTGGGTGAGTTGGTTTTAAATCCGTTTGGCCCATATTGGGGTATGTTGATAACATCTCTATAATCAAAAGTGTAGTTATCAATTATAAGGAGTTGTAAGCCCTCCCCATTTGTTGCTGATATAATTAAATAAGAAGTGTCATTTAATGTTCTTGTTTGCCATCTGGGCATTGGAGAGTAAGAGAAGTCCTGACTCTTAGCAACGAGCAGCGTGTCTATATCCGATATTTCTAGAGCTTCAATTTCACCAACTCTCTGGGGCTCCTTGCAGCCACATAAGGCTATTAAACTAAAGAATAAGACTGGTTTTTTGAAATTCATCATAAGAACGAAGAAAACCCGTGCTTACGCACGGGGGGTATTTATTTGACAAGCATTTTTAGCCATCCAGATGGATTAGGGATATATAACCGAGTTGCTCCATCAGCAGACGTGCAAGTATCTCCCTCGTACTTGTTACAGTAAATGTAGATGTAAAATTCCTTCCCTTCATATTTAGCTTTCATGTCACCAGCATACGCAAATCTTACTTGTGCAGTGGCGAATGGTGATATTAAGGATAAGGACGCTAATGCGATAGCTAGTGAAAAAAAAGCTACTCTAATTTTTCTCTTAATGGGTTTCATAATTTTTGATTTTCATTAGAAATTAAACTCAAAGTCAACTCATTGCCTAGGATGTTGAGGATTCTTCTTAATTAAATATATAAAAATAAAATTTAAATATCCAATTATATTGCACGTAAAGATGAATTGTATGTGTTTACGATATAGAAAAATTTTAAATGTTAATATTTGCAACAATTGAAATATTGAGACTCGTTGAATTAGATGGAATTTTTCTTACTATTCTCAAAGAGTGCAGAATATTTTGAATTATAGTGAGAAATCGGGGGCTGTCACATGCTTTGAGCGAGCTAGTTGACTTTCTTTTTAAAGTTGTTTGTATACAAATGAGATATGATTGAGTAGATCGATATCCTGAGTTTGGGCTTTGAATATTTTAGCGAAATTCATCAGTAATCAATACTAAATAAGAGTTCGTCACTTTCTTTCGTGTACTTTTCATTGTATTGTCTTTCCAGTCCTATCTTCTGAAGCATATGCTGGGAAACAATGTTTTTGGAGCTTGTAATGGCTAAAATGGTGTTAAACCCAAGTTGAGTTTTTCCATAATTCAATACGGCTTGGGCAGCTTCAGAAATATATCCGTAGCCTTCAAACGTTGGCAAAATAGCATAGCCAATATCAGGATGGTCTAGATAATCACGCTGTAAAAAGCCACAAAGACCAATCGGAGTGTTGTCGACCTTAAGCACAACTTTGTATAACCCAAAACCATGGTCATTATAACTTTTTATCAAGGTATTCTTAATGTAGTTTTCGGCATCTGTAAGAGACTCAATCCCACGGTCGCCAATAAACTCAATCCAATTGGGGCTGTTCAGCAAAGTAAAAATGAATACTTGGTCGTCAAGAGTGCCTTTTTCTAGGTATAAGCGTTCGGTTTCTAAAACAATCATGGCTATATCAATGTCGTTTTAAGATAGCTAATATATTTCTAAAAATGATTGTTGAAATGTCTCTTCAGCTATTCTTTGTTCTCTTTTCAAACCTGTTAAAATTTAAAATAGCATTGACCGTCCGTTTATGAATTGGAGATATGAAATGGTTAAAGTAGTTTTCGACATGAATAGGAACCTGTCGAAGTTGTGTTGGATGATTTGCTTGATTGCATTTGTGACACCCACCTTTGGGCAGATGGAGGAGTCAATTGAAGCCGAGACCATGATTGAATGGAGTGAATCACGTCCATTGGAATGGAAAGATTATGCCTATAGGCGCATCAGGCTAAAGGGGAGTATGGCCTTGACCATGGTGAAACATTCGGTTAAGGGGTATTTGAGGAATGGATTACCAGAATTTGAGATCAAAGTGCTTTTTAGAAGGCCCAATTCATGGACATCAGATACCACTAGTTTGGATTTACTAGGGCATGAACAGCTACATTTTGATATTGCTGAATTGTACAGAAGAAAAATAGAGCAAGAAATAATCAAGCTTCAACAGAATAAAGAGAAAAAGGCTGCAGTGTATAGAGAAGAGATTAAGCGTGTTTTGGCTGAGTTTAATGTCTACTCAAGAAGGTATGATCGAGAGAGTGACCACGGGAAGAGTAGGCCCGAGCAAGCGAGATGGAAGATTGAAGTAGAGATGGGCTTAAAAGAATTTCATTCTAATTAAAACATAAATATATTAAATTATTTAAATATGTTGTTTTAAATATTTATACTAATTTCACTACCGATCTCTTTGAGCGATAGGCAAAAATCGAGGCGATGATATAGCCAGAGAAGATATCCCAAACACCCCACCATGCAGCAATAAGGGCCATCGGTCCATTTCCGTCAAAGAAATTAAAGATGAGCACCAAGGCGAGACCTCCATTTTGAATTCCAGTCTCAATGGAGATGGTTCTGCAATCTTGCTCGTTGTTTCTGAAGAGCTTACCTGTGAAATAGCCAAGTGCTAATGCCATCAGGTTGTGCAGCAGTACCAAAGCCACCACATAATGAATGTAGTTTTTAAAGACATCCAGATTATCGATTGTGGCCACCACGATAAAAGCGATTAGAATAATGAAGGAGATCACCTTAACAGGCTTTTCTATTACACTAGCTAGTTTTGACGCTTTACTACTCACTACTAATCCTAAGAGTAGGGGAAAGACCAAAATCAGAAAAACCGTTTTAAACATGTCGGTAAAACTCAGGCCAATACTCTGAATTATTTCGGACGTTTCTGGCGATAAGCTGCCCCAAAAACTAAAGTTGAAAGGAGTGGCAAAAGCAGCAACTACCGTAGCGATTGCCGTGAGCGTAACCGAAAGTGCTACATTTCCTTTGCCCACCATAGAATAGAAATTAGAAACATTTCCGCCAGGACAGGCTGCTACCAAGATCATTCCCAAGGCCAAGCCTGGATGAGGTTTTATGATCAAAATTAATAAAAAGGTAAAGGCGGGGAGCAGAAGGAACTGGCTGGTTAGGCCAGTCAATACGGCTTTCTTGTTGTTGATCAGGCTGATGAAATTGTCCTTTTTAAGGTTAAGGGCAACGCCAAACATGATAAACCCCAGACAAAAATTAAGCAAACCAACGCTATCGCTGGTGAAATTGATCCTGACTTGTTCGAGAGTAGACATTCGTCAAATCTAAAGAAGAACCCGATCATAACAAATTTGACTTTTGTGCTTAATAATCTTGGTTTCTACTTTACTTATAGAGAAGAATTCGCCAATTTCGCATCAAATTTAAATATCATGTTGATCTACGGTTTTGTATTGCTCCTTTTTGTATTCGCTATTATTGCACCAAGCATTTTGCCAAACAAGAAAGTAAGTAACCATAAAAAAGATTGGGAGGCTTAAGCCTAAACCCTTTTTTACTTTACTTCTTCTTTACCATCTGCGTGTAAGGCAAAGCGCCCTCTACCTTTTTCATGGGTATGGTCGTGTTTAGGCCAAGGCCAGCCACCAAACTGAGTGTTTTGGTATTCATTCATGGCCTGCTGAATTTCCGCATTATCATTCATTACAAACGGGCCGTACTGTGCCACAGGTTCACCAATCGGTTTTCCTTGCAACATTAATAATTTTGATTCTCCACTACCATTTTTAAGTACTGTTGCTTTCGTGGCGTCCACTTTAATCACATTTCCTCTTTTTACTGTGCTTCCGTCTATTTCCATGTCCTCACCAGCGTAGAAATACAAGCTTCTATTTACCCCTGCTGAAGCAGTCGGTAAATGCCATTCCGCATTAGGTGACAACACCATTGTCCAAATAGCGACTTCGTTTGCTGGATTGGCTGCCCAAGAGTCTGGAGCAGGAGAGGGGGACGTAGAATTCCCAACCTTACCATTGATGACATTTACCTTGGTTGCGTTTCCTTGCTCATCCGTATGTGTGAAAACAGGAATGTCTTCATGCCAAAGCATTGCGAAATGCGGCTCAACCATTTTATTGGCTTTGGACAGGTTCAACCATATCTGAAAAAGTACCAAAGGGTTGTCTTCAGTTTCATTGAGCAATGGAAACATTTCAGCATGTTGAACACCTTTGCCGGCAGTCATCCATTGCACATCACCATTTCCAAATCTACCTGCGGCACCCAAAGAATCAGAATGGTCTACCAAGCCTTTTTCTGCTATGGTAACAGTTTCAAATCCACGGTGGGGGTGAGCAGGAAAACCTGGTACTGTTTGTCCGTGGTACATGCTCCAACCGTCTTTTCCTGCAAAGTCAGAACCTAAGTTTCTGCCCGAAAGCGCTGCTGTGGGGCCCATTTGACCATTCCCTTTAGGGTAATTGTCGTGATGAAAGGCACAGAAGAGAAATGGATCACTGGTTTGCCATGGAAAAGAAAGAGGCTGTATTGATAGAATCGAATTGTTCATAATTTCCTATTTGAATGTACCAACATATAAATAATTCAGAAGGTTTCCTTTTTTGTTTTTCGAAATTAAATTCGAGATGAATGGAGTCAATATACGCTGATATCCATGCCTTAAATGATAACAATTGTTATCTTCGCGCCAAATTAAAATCGAATGGACAAGTTAGTTGGGTTTATCAGAACGTCAAGTTACCTATTCTTTTTGGCCGCCCTCATCTGGGCTTATGCGTCTTTGGCGGGTCAAGTATCTTATAAGTTCGATGGTGATGGTACCGCAATTGAAATTGTAGATAAGAATACTTTCTTTTTTGCCAGCGTAATTATTTTTCTAGTCGCCAACATCATCTGTGTCTCTTTTCTTAAAGTACTTAAGAAAATCAAGTCTTCTGAAGAAGGTGCTGGGATTCGAAATAGGGGATTGAAATTAGATGTGATTACTTGGGTAAAGGGCTTTGCTGGAATTCTGAATATCATGTTTACCACTATTGTATTCTTCATCGGTTATATGAATATGAATGAATTGAAGCTCGATATCTTGAGTGTTTATATTTATATCGGACCAGTTTTATTGATCTTTTGGTTTTTCTACCTAGTGAAAATCCTTTCGGTACGTAGGGCCTAAAACAAAAATCTCTCAGACGGATTTCCCTCTTTTGTTGACTTTCAATTCGTTAAGCCTTTTTAAGGTTTTTATAGGGAAAAGTCAATAGTGACTTTTTAGTTTTTATATTTTAACTTCCGCCTTAATTTGTGCGGAACAGCACGAAATTTCTACTTGAATCTTATTGGAGTTTTTGAATGGCGAATGAAGTAGCAAACTACACCGAGGATAGTATTCGGTCCCTCGATTGGAAAGAACATATCAGACTTAGACCAGGAATGTACATCGGTAAATTGGGTGACGGTACAGCCCAAGACGATGGAATTTACGTCCTCGTAAAGGAAGTAATGGACAACAGTATTGACGAACACATGATGGGTTTTGGTAAAACCATCGATGTGAAAGTCTCTGAACTGAAGGTAGAAGTTCGCGATTACGGTCGTGGAATTCCTTTAGGCAAAGTGGTCGATTGCGTTTCTAAGATTAACACAGGAGGTAAATACGACAGCGGTGCTTTTCAAAAGTCTGTTGGACTAAACGGAGTCGGTACAAAGGCCGTAAACGCACTTTCTAGCTTTTTCAAGGTACAGTCTTACCGCGAAGGCCGAACCAAAGTAGCCGAATTTGAAAGGGGTGAAATCAGAAATGATGAGGCAGAAACGACCAGCAGTGGCCGTAACGGAACGCTTATCAATTTCAGACCCGATGATACCATTTTCAAGAATTACCATTTTATTCCCGAGTACCTTGACGACCTGATGTGGAACTATAGTTTCCTAAATGCAGGTCTCACCATTAATTTTAATGGTACAAAATATCATTCTGAAAAAGGGCTTTATGACCTTTTGCTTAGAAAAACCACTGCTGACAGTTTAAGGTATCCGATCATTCACTTAAGGGGTGAAGATATTGAAATTGCCATGTCACACAGTAATCAGTATGGTGAGGATTACTATTCGTTTGTGAACGGGCAGTATACCACTCAGGGCGGAACGCACCAAGCTGCTTTTAGAGAAGCAATCGTAAAAACGATTAGAGAGTTCTACAATAAGAATTTTGAAGCTACAGATGTTCGTGCTTCCATTGTTGGAGCCATTGCCGTAAGGGTACAAGAGCCAGTTTTCGAATCTCAAACGAAGACCAAATTGGGCTCTCAAAATGTAGCGCCCGATGGTCCAACCATGCGAACCTTCGTAAACGACTTTGTTAAAAAGGCGCTAGACGATTATCTACATAAGAATTCAGATACTGCGAGTCTACTTTTAAAGCGAATTCTTCAGTCGGAACGCGAAAGAAA
>CAXBPM010000161.1:0-7326 GCA_963977345.1 uncultured Roseivirga sp. | reverse complement strand
AATCTAGGGGTGTAAAAGATGTGAACAGCAGTACCGTTACAGCTCAGTTTCATGGCAAGTTTAAGGAAGAAGCCACCAGAAGTGAGTTTCTAAAATATATCAAGTAGTCTTACCTGAGTTGAGCTAGATTTAAAGAAAACAATATTAAGGCTGTCTGCAAAGGCAGCCTTCTTTTTTTAACTCGATTCAAAAACCCACCTTTGGCTACCTCCCTCTAAAGCTTTGCCTCTCCGAGGCCCAAGATTTGCATTGGGCTTTTTCACAAAAGAACCTATATCTTCAAAAAAACACAACTCAGTGGGCTCAAAGCACGTTTAGCGCTTCCTTTCTTTAATTGATTTAGTTTTTCTTTTTGTAAAGGCATCTACTATCTTTGCACGTCTTTTATAAAACTGATAATTAAAAATGTCAAATCTGATTTATTTAGTGCCAATTCTCGGGCTAGTCGGCTTGTTAGTAATGATCGTTAAATCGAAATGGGTACACAAGCAAGATGCAGGGGATCAAAAAATGCAAGACCTTGCCAAATACATCCGTGAAGGAGCTTTGGCTTTCCTGAGCGCTGAGTACAGAGTACTCGCTATTTTTGTGGTGATTGCAGGTATACTTTTAGGAGTGATCTCTACCTTGGTTGAAACCACTCACTACTTCATAATTTTTGCCTTTATCATTGGTGCATTCTTCTCAGCATTGGCCGGAAACATCGGTATGAGAATCGCAACTGCTGCCAACGTAAGAACTACCCAAGCTGCTAGAACTAGCCTTGGTCAAGCCCTAAAAGTTGCCTTTACTGGCGGAACTGTAATGGGACTTGGTGTTGCTGGTTTAGCCGTATTTGGACTAAGCATGCTCTTCATTCTATTGTTTGCTTTCTTTATGGACAGCGACATGGCGAATGGTGGTGTTTACAAAATGACAATCGTATTAGAAGCACTTGCTGGTTTCTCTTTAGGAGCTGAGTCAATTGCCTTATTTGCCCGTGTAGGTGGCGGTATTTATACCAAAGCAGCCGATGTTGGCGCTGACCTTGTGGGTAAAGTTGAAGCAGGTATTCCTGAGGATGATCCAAGAAACCCTGCTACTATTGCCGATAACGTAGGTGATAACGTAGGTGACGTTGCTGGTATGGGTGCCGATCTTTTCGGTTCTTATGTGGCTACAGTATTGGCTTCAATGGTGTTGGGTAACTATATCATTAGAGATATGGGTGGATCAGTTGATGACGCTTTCGGTGGCATTGGCCCAATCTTGCTTCCCTTAGTAATTGCTGGTACAGGAATCATCTTCTCGTTGATCGGTACTTTCTTTATTAAAGTAACAAACAATAACGCTAAAGAAGCAGAGGTTCAATCTGCTTTAAACCGTGGTAACTGGATTTCTATTGTATTAACAGCTATCGGTTGTTATTTCTTAATCGATCTACTTTTACCTGAAACCATGAAAATGAGTTTCTTCGGTGAAGGCATTCTTGAAATTTCTTCTATCCGTGTATTCGGAGCCGTATTGGTGGGTTTAGTAGTAGGTGGTTTAATTTCTCTCCTTACTGAATTTTACACTGCTATTGGTAAAAAACCAGTAATGAGCATTATTCAGAACTCTTCTACAGGTGCTGCTACTAACATTATCGCAGGTTTATCTGTAGGTATGAAATCTACTTTCGGACCAATTCTTCTTTTCGCAGGTGCCATTTGGGGTGCTTACGAATTGGCTGGTTTCTACGGTGTAGCTATTGCTGCTTCTGCTATGATGGCGACTACAGCTATGCAATTAGCAATTGATGCTTTCGGACCAATTGCGGATAACGCTGGTGGTATTGCCGAAATGAGTGAATTACCTTCTGACGTACGTGAGAAAACAGATATTTTGGATGCTGTAGGTAACACTACTGCAGCCATCGGAAAAGGATTTGCGATTGCTTCTGCTGCATTAACAGCCCTAGCACTTTTCGCTGCTTACGTTACATTCACAGGTATCGATGGTATTAACATCTTTAAAGCTGATGTATTAGCGGCCTTGTTTATTGGAGGTATGATTCCTGTAATCTTCTCTGCCTTAGCAATGGAGTCTGTAGGTAAAGCTGCCATGGAAATGGTAAAAGAAGTAAGAAGACAGTTCAAAGAAATTCCAGGTATTATGGAAGGCACTGCCACTCCAGAATACGCAAAATGTGTGGACATTTCTACCAAAGCAGCCATCAGAGAAATGATGTTGCCTGGTGCTATTACGATCATCTTCCCTATCCTTGTTGGATTTATCATGGGTGCTGAACCGCTTGGTGCTTACATGGCTGGTGTTACTGTATCAGGTGTACTTTGGGCCATTTTCCAGAACAACGCTGGTGGAGCCTGGGACAACGCTAAGAAATCTTTCGAAGCTGGTGTTATGATTGATGGCGAAATGACTTACAAAGGTTCAGAGGCTCACAAAGCAGCTGTAACTGGAGATACTGTTGGTGATCCATTCAAAGATACTTCTGGTCCATCAATGAACATCTTGATTAAGCTTACTTGTTTGATTGGATTAGTAATCGCTCCACTATTGGTAGCAGGTCATGGAGAGTCTAATGACGACAGCAAAGCCGAAGTAAAAGAAATCATTATTGAAGCCCCAGCAGTAGAAATTACTGAAGTGGTGACTGAGTTGAACTAAGACTCAACAAAACATAAAATTGAAAGGCTACCCGAAACGGTAGCCTTTTTTTGTGTGAATTCATACTTTATACTCCAAACCCTACGATGTGAGTTTTATAATTTACAGAAATGCCAAGCCGATTGACGATGACAAAAATCAATCCCTACCAAAATGAAAGTTGGTTCTCTTCAAGAGAAAAGCCATATTTGAAGTTCAAATGATAGATTCCAATACCCCCTACTCCTTAAGCACAATCAAAAAGATTGCTCTTATAATACCTATACTACTTTCAATGTCAACCGATATATTTTCTCAAGAAGCCAAAAGATCTGCCTCCACTGTAGTCAATGGAAAAAGCATTTATTATGAGGTTTACGGTGAAGGTGAGCCACTATTTCTTTTACATGGTTATACACAGTCCACTAAATCGTGGAGACCTTATGTCGAAGATTTTGAGCAAGAATATGAGGTATACTTAATTGACTTGACGGGGCACGGAAAATCTGAAGCCTTCAAGCAAGAATTGTCCATAAAGTCAGTGGCTGAGGATATTAACGCTTTAGCTCAGCACCTTGAATTAGAAAAAATAAAGGCCATTGGGTTCAGCTTTGGTGGAGATATTCTATATCAACTTGCTCTGCTTAATCCACCCCTGATAGAATCAATGATAACAATCGGTGCAGTGGGCACTTGGACGATAAACGATTTCCCTGAGTACCAGAAAATATTCACTTTTGAGAATAAAGATAATTTTCCTTGGCTCGCCACAGACCATCGTTCAGACGGTCAAATAAAAGCCCTCATGGAGCAATTCAAGAATTATACTATCAGGCTAAGTGACGAGGAATTGCAAAGAATAAAACCTGAAGTATTGATCATGGTGGGCGATGATGACGAGGGTATGGATCTATCAGAAGTAGCTAGGGTGAAGAAAAATCTTCCCAAATCTGACCTTTGGATATTGCCAAACGTTGCCCATGGTGCTCATGAAGGAGAAACCAAAGGTGAGTTCATTATAAAATCGAAAGCCTTTCTATCTAAAAATAGAGATGAAAAATAATCAAAAAGGCCACTGTTTCCAGTAGCCTTTTCCGTACCTAATCTTTTCTATTTATTACTCATACCTCAACGAGGTAATAGGATCTTGCTCTGCTGCTCTTTTGGCTGGTGCTATTCCAAATACAATTCCTACAGTCACGGCAACTCCAAACGATAGTAAAATAGAGAATGGACTTACTATGGTTGGGATTTCAGCCAGTTCTGCTATACCAAAAGCAGCTCCTAAGCCTAATAACACCCCTATGGCTCCACCCGAAAAACTGATCATTACAGCTTCTAAAAGAAATTGAAAGATGATGTCCAACCTTGTTGCGCCAAGCGACATACGTAAACCAATCTCTTTAATTCTTTCCATTACGGAAGCCAGCATAATATTCATGATACCAATACCTCCTACCAGTAGCGAAATGCCTGCAATACCACCCAATACAAAATTGAAGATGTTCTTGGTACGTTGTTGCTGTTTTAAGAGCAGTTCGGGAATACTGATTTCATAATCTACTACTTGACTGTGCTTGCGCTTCAGCATTTTAGAAACCACTTGGGCAATTGAATTCATTTGATCCGTATCAGACACCTTGAGCACGAGTCTATCGAGTTGATGATAGTTGACATCGGCTGTGCTCGCATTTAACGGGTTACTCATACGCGCTTGTTGAATTGAAGCATTAGTTACCATTGCCCTGTTTTCGTACCTCACCAAAGCCGTACTTAAAGGCGTATAGATGTCCATATTGTAGTCTCTAATACCAAGATTAGACATACTCTTGTCTGAAATGATCCTCTCCTCTAGCACACCAATTACCTTAAGCCAGTGTCTACCTACCTTAATGTATTTGCCTATTGGCTCTTCCCGACTAAAAAATTTTGATTTGATAGACTTCCCTATAATGCATACTGGCGTGCCCTTTTTTAAATGCTCTTTATTAAAATATTCGCCTTCATCGAGTTCGAAGCCGGAGATTTCAAAATAAGTATTTTCTACCCCTACCAGTTTTGCCGAACGTCTAAAGCCCTGTCTGGAAACCTCGGTTTCTAAAACAATCTCTGGACTGACCATGTCTATGCCTGGAATCATTTTTTTGATGCTCTCCACATCCATGAAATTAAGCCCTAATGAAAGGTTCTTATTCCCTTTTTGGGTACCTACCGCTCCAGCAGTTTCATCCAGTTCACCTTCGCTCTGCTCAATAATAGGCGTGATAACGATGTTATTAACCCCTACTAATTCTATTTGCTCCAGAATTTCTTGCTGAGCACCTGAGCCAATCGCCATCATGGCAATTACTGCAGCTACGCCAAATATGATTCCCAAAGCAGTGAGGATACTACGGATCTTATTAGACAATACTGCTTCTGAAGCAATAGCCAAATTTGAAAGGATTTTCCGAAGCATATCAGTTCTTTTTAGCGATCGCCTTCAGACCTTCCGTCATACGTTTGATTGGTTTATCGTCCATACCACTAGGATCAGACAAATAAACAGTCATTCCTTCTTCAATTCCACCAAGAACGACCACTTCATCAGCGTTGGATTTACCGAGCATAACTTCATGCTTAGTAGCATTCAATCCTTCTTTGGCTATGATATAAATAATGGTATCACCTTGGCTATGAACCGCTTCCACTGGGATAAAAAGAACATCCTCTAAGACTTCCGCAATTACTTTATTACTTGTTGTCATGCCTGGTCTTAGCGTTGTATCCGATTCATTTACGGCCACCATAATCTCAAATACCTTGGCGTCCGAGTTAGGCCGCTGTTGCCCCATATTGGCCACTTCCAAAATTTGACCTGTTAGCTTTTTATCTGGAAAGGCATCCAAGCCTATTTCAACCCGCTGTCCTTTCTTTATATTATTAATATCAACCTCATTCACGAAGGTTTTTGACACCATCTGAGTTAGGTCTGGCAATGTTGCCACCACAGGATCCCAAGCGTTTACTTGTGCTCCCACGCCCATTTTACTTCCACGCCAATCACGTTTATAAATAAGCATCCCAGCTTCGGGTGCCATAATGCTAAACTGGGATCGCAATGCCATTAGGTTGTCTAGTTTGACCTTATCATCCTGCATTTTTGCTGCAGCCCCTTTCATTTTCGCCACAGATTTTTGTCGCTGCAGTTCGTAATTTTCTGTTTCAACCAAATATTGCTTCTCAGCTCTTTCAAGCTCCATTCTCTTCTCTGCCACGACTGCAGGGGGTTCGTATTGAGAATTTTTCAATACTAACTTCTTCCTTTCAATTTCATAAAGCAGATTATCCATAACATCTCTTGCTTTACGAAGCTCTATTGCGGTATCTAGCTTCGCTTGAGTGAATTCAGAAGTGGTGACTGTAAAATCACTTTGTCTTTGCTGGAGCCTTGTACCCAACTCCGTTTGGTCTAAACGAGCTACATAATCACCCGCTTTTACTACGGTTCCTTCAGGAATAATGTGCTCTAATGTAGTTTGGAATATGCCTGCGCTTTGCATTCCGCCTGGCCCTAGAATATCTACTGAGCTCTTGGCGTACAATTCGCCTGATGCCGTGATTTCAGACCTGAATTGACCCCGCTGAACTTTGGCAAAGACCTCGGTTGAATCAGTTGACCCCTTGTTTACTTTGGAGATAAAAAATATAAGTACCGCGACAAAAATGCCGATAACGATTATCAGATTACGCTTTTTCATTTTGTTGTTATTTTGATTGACCTTTTGAACTGTGAATATAGTTTATAATATTACTTTTTCAATGTTAAATTTTCTTAATATATAGAACGTTAATAAATACTACACTTATTGTGTTTTAATAAAAACTAAAACACTCCACTCCTAGATACCAACTTTTGAGCTTTCACTTTATCATTTAAGATGAATTGATTGACCAATAAGTTTTAAACAGCATCTTGATTAAGAATGGCAGCAAAATCCTACGGGTTGTTAGCATCAAAAAGTCGGGATTCAATAAACTACCAGAGACGGTAATTTTCACTTTTTGCACTCTACTAGTCAAAAAAACAACTAGACTAATTTGAAGAATAAACAATATATTAGTATGCAATTCATTTAATTAAAAACAGCTCAACCTGAGAGGGCGATACCTTTGTAAAACAAACCAATATCATAATTAACCTAGCTCCGTAGGAGTGAAACCCAAATCAGCTATGCCAAACACCTACACCCAAATATTAATACAATTCGTATTTGCGGTAAAGCATCGGGACGCCTTAATCAATGAGAATCTTCGTGTACCGTTGGAGAAGTATATCTCTGGTATTATCGCCAAAAACGATCATAAGTTATTGGCCATTTATTGCATGCCCGATCATTGTCACATATTGGTTGGGTTGAACCCTACCCAATCAATTTCAGACTTGGCCAGAGACGTTAAGTCCAGTTCTACCAAATGGGTAAATGAAAACAAATACACCAAATCAAAATTCAATTGGCAAGAAGGGTATGGTGCATTTAGCTATGCAAAAAGCCAATTGGATACGGTTGTGAATTACATTTTGAGCCAGCGCGAGCATCACAGGAAGAAAACATTCAAACAGGAATACCATGATTTTCTTACGAAATTCAATATCCAATATGACGATCAATATTTATTTGATTGGCTTGATTAGGTGTCGCTCCTCTGGAGCTTGGT
>CAXBPM010000160.1:0-7328 GCA_963977345.1 uncultured Roseivirga sp. | reverse complement strand
CTACATCAGTGATGGTGATCGTCACATCCTGATTGACCGAATTAGTACCGTCATTCGCAATTACATTAACGATATAAGTATTGTTTGCTCCCCCATCAGTTGGGTTTTCAAAGTCTGGTGCAGTTTTGAAGCTGATTAAACCGTTTGGCCCGTCTGCTGTAATGTTGAATAATGCTTCGTCATTACCTGTGCCTAAACTGTAAGCAACTGTATTGGCATCTGTAGCTGTAACGGTGTAGGCTGTGCCTGTTCCGTTTTCAGCAAAATTGACAGCTGTGCCTGTTGTGAAAACAGGAAGTATATTTCTTATAATGGTGGTTGTATAGGTTTTTACTGTAGAACCATCTTGGGCAGTTACTTTTGCATCTACCGTATTTGAGCCTGTGTTTAATGATAAAGCATCTGATGCCGTTGCTGTTGTTACTGTGGAGTAACCCCCTCCGTTTACTTGCACTCCTATTGTTGCATTTGCCTCAGCTTTAGTTGGAGTTACCGTGATACTAGTAGTTGCATTGCTCACACTTGCAGTATAAGCCGTTGTGCCTGATGCAAATACAGGACTTAACGCTCCAGCGGTGGTGGTCAAAGCTGATAAATCTGCGTTTGCCGATTTAGGATTATTTCTAAAAATTGATACGGTATTACTACCTCTATTTGCTACTGCCAAGTCAGGTTTTCCGTCATTATCCAAATCGCCTATGGCCACAAATATAGGCTGAGTTCCAGTTGTATAATCCACTTTAGTAGCAAAAGAAGTGCCGTCAATAACACCTGATGTACTGGTATTTCTAAAAATTGATACGTTATTGGTACCTCGATTTGCTACTGCCAATTCCGATTTGCCATCACCATCCAAATCGCCTATTGCTACTGAATAAGTCTGAGTTCCAGTTGTATAATCCACTTTAGCAGCAAAAGAAGTGCCGTCAATAACACCTGATGTACTAGTATTTCTTAAAACTGATACTGTCGCGCTACTAAAGTTTGTAACTGCCAAATCCGATTTTCCATCTCCATCCAAATCACCTATGGCTATTATTGTAGGCAATGTTCCTGAAGTATAATCCACTTTAGTTGCATAACTCACAATGCCTGCACCCGTACTCGTATTTCTAAGAACTGATACATTATTGCCATTTCCGTTTGCTGCTGCCAAATCCAATTTTCCATCGCCATCCAAATCGCCTATGGCCACTGATCTAGGGTTTGCACCTGTAGTGAGATCCACTTTAGCTGCATAACTCAACGTACCAGCAACTGTACCTGTATTTCTAAAAACTGATATGGTATTACTAGCATAATTTGCTACTGCCAAATCCGATTTTCCATCTTCATCCAAATCGCCTATAGCTACGTAATAAGGTTCTTCCCCGGTTGCATAATCCACTTTAGTTGCAAAAGAAGTACCGTCAATAACACCGGATGTACTGGTATTTCTAAAAACTGACAGGCTGTTGCTTCCAGTGTTTGCTACTGCTAAATCCAATTTTCCATCGCCATCCAAATCGCCCATGGCTACTGAAAAAGGAGATGTTCCAGTAGTATAATCCACTTTTGCCGCATAACTCACTGTGCCCGCGCCTGTGCTTGTATTTCTAAAAACTGATAGGGTCCCGCTTGTAGCGTTTACTACTGCCAAATCCGATTTGCCATCGCCATCTAAATCGCCTATGGCTACTGCAAAAGGCAATGCTCCTGGATTTTGATCCTTTTGGGCATCAAAGGAATTGGCATTTATAACTCCTCCATCAGCGAAGGTTGTAATAAATGGTACCGCTGAAGCAGCGATGAGCTCATTGCTCAACACAGTAATTGGTTGGTACGTTGCGCCAGCCGGCACAGTCACAGTTAAGCTAGTTGCATTGCCGCCTGTAACAGTGGCTTGTGTTGCTCCGAAGAAAACTATGTTGTTTCCAAATGTCGCATCAAAGTTGGTCCCTGTTATAGTTACTGTTGTCCCTACGACACCTGTCAATGGACTAAAAGAGGTGATTACCGGAGGTTGTTCTCTAGTAACCGTTATCGTATAGGTTTTTATCGTTGTGCCATCTTCGGCAGTTACTTTTACATCTACCGTATTTGAACCCGGGTTGAGTGCCAAAGCGCCTGAGGCTGTTGCTGATGTGACTGTTGAGTAACCTCCCCCGTTTACTTGAACTCCTATTGTTGCATTTGCCTCAGCTTTAGTTGGAGTTACCGTGATGCTAGTAGTTGCATTGCTCACACTTGCAGTATAGGCCGTTGTGCCTGAAGCAAATGCTGGACTTATCGCTCCAGCAGTAGTAGTCAAGGCTGACAAATCTGCGTTTGCACTTGAGTATGTAAATATTTTGATATTACTTGAAAAATAATTAGCAACCGCCATATCTGCCCTGCCATCACTGTTAAAATCACCAACAGCAACACCAATTATATCTGGACTAGAATATCTGATAGGCGTGCCGAAGGTTCCGTCACCTGCACCAAGTAGTATTGCGATAAAACCTGAGGTTGACTCAGCTACAGCCAAATCCAATTCGCCATCCCCATTAAAATCTCCCAATGCAGTAACCTGAGGATTTCCCATGGCATAATGAGTTGGTGAGCCAAAAGTCCCGTTTCCGTTCCCTAAAACAATGGAAATAAAACCAGTTCCTTGTCGCGTAACCGCAACATCCATTTGTCCATCTCCATTAAAATCACCCACTGTTGGTGGAAAGTCGCTAGAGCTACCAATAGCGGTATTTATGGCGGCAGCAAAAGATCCATTTCCTGTGCCAATTAATACATCTATTCCTGTACCCGTAGATACTACAATGTCAGGGGTATTATCGCCATTAAAGTCAGCGGTTGCAAGTCCAGTATTAGCTGCATTAACTGCAAAAGTGATTACTGAACCAAAAGTTCCATCTCCCACACCGAGTAAAACACCAACGTTACTTGCGCTGTTATTCGCTACTACAATATCTGTTTTTCCATCGAGATTAAAATCTGCTAATGAGACAGATCTTCGGTCTCCGGGTGTTGAATAATTAACGGCAGCTGAAAACAATCCAGCACCATTTCCAAGCAAAACGCTTATGTTACCAGAAGCCCTATTTGGAACAACAAGATCCAAATTACCATCTCCATTAAAATCACCAATTTTCACATTCTCTGGTTGAGATCCTACAGCATAATGGGCACTAAAAGTAAAGCCACCAGATCCATCACCTAGAAAAATACTTGCATTATTAGATGAAAGACTCACTATAACAAGATCTGCCTTTCCATCTTTATTGAAATCACCAGAAGATATTCTCTCGGGATTTGCTATTCCACCTGGATCTGCTACCGCGGTAACGACATAGTTTGGAGAAATAGTGGGCGTATTGGTTATGGTAAAATAAGGGGTATCTGAAAAATCAGAATTTGCCACGAAACCGTTGACAGTTACTGAAACTGGCACTACAGAACCTGCCTGAGCAGGTACCGTAAGCGTTAAGTTTGTAACTGTAGAGGCGGATACTGTAGCCTTTGTTGCACCAAAATATACTACGTTGTTTGCTGGTGTGGTACTAAAATTTGTACCAGTTATGGTTACCGTTGTCCCTACGACACCTGTTGTTGGTGTGAATGACGAAATCACCGGAGAGGCTTCATCTACATCCGTCACTGTGATTGTTACATTTTGGTTAACTGAATTTCCGCTAGGATCAGTGGCGATAACATTGATTAAATAGGCATTGTCTGTATTGTCGTCTGCTGGATTCTCAAAGTCTGGTGAGGTTTTGAAGGTTATTAAAGCGTTTGGACTATCTGCTACAATATTGAATAAGGCTTCATCATTGCCTGTGCCTAAGCTGTAACCAACCCCATTGGCATCAGTGGCCGTAGCGGTATAGGCTGTGCCTGTTCCGTTTTCTGCAAAAGTGGCCGTTAAACCTGAGGTGAATGAGGGGGCCGATCCGTCAACTATTTTTAGCTGATAAAACAAATCCATCGGCAAAAAGCCTTCAAAATTAGTGTACAATGAACCTGGCAGATCATCCGAATCTGAATGTCTTAATGTTGGCGTATCACCTTCAAACTTAATCGTGTATAATTGACCAGATGTCAGGTTGATCGTTAGATTTGAAAAATCAAAAACTGTAGTAGTAAAGTCATCCTTGGCACTCGCAATATTGACCGTTTGGTTTGTTAATTCTCCTAGCAAAGTTCCCGCAAAGCCTTGCCCCTCGTAGACCTTAACTGAAGTGTATGTTCCAGATTGTACAGGCACAATGGCAAATGAATTCAAGCGACCGTCACAATTAGCCTGAAAACTCTGAGCAGTTATGGTAGCGGTGCCATCTCCACTATTGGTATTAGACTGAATACAAAGCGCTAGGTCTGCCCCGATCAAAATCCCTGAAGTTGACCCTGCATTGTTTACGGTTAAATTGGCATTATTTCCCGCTAAATCTTTGACTACATCTTCTCCAAAGAACCACGCCTGACCTAATTGTATGCCATTCGAATCAAAATGTTCTGCTTGAACAGTATATTTCATTAACAGAGCCGAGCTTCCAGAGCCACTTTCATATATAGCATTGCCATTTCCGCTCTCAAAATTCACAAAGATATAACCAGTTTCACCTACCCTTACTTCTACATCTTCACTAAAGTTTATTGTGAAAAGTAACTCATCCCCTTCCTTATAAAGACCATTACTTGGCACATCAATGCTAGTGATTACCGGAGCGGTGGTATCCGTAACCGGAGCCACATCCAAATCGATATTATCCATTTCAGTCCAATCGGTACTGTTAGCTGAAATCACTACCTCATCAATACCAATAAAATCTGAATTACCAGAGAGCGTAGTCGTGTTTGAAAGAGTTGTGAGTGCGGTCCCTACGTTCGATCCGTTCTTCTTGGCCTGTACAGATAGTGTTGTTTCATCACTGGCCAAACCTATAAAATCCATAGAGGCAAAAGTAAAATCACCTCCTGAAGTCAGTTTAATAGACATTGTAGGAAATTGATTCCTTACCAATTCGTTATTGACAATTGAGAAATTCCCACCTGTTGCCGTAATAGTATAGGAACCTTCAGTATAGGTTGTAATAGCTGCTTGGTTTGCTCCAGAAAATGTCAAGGTTTCATCTTGGGCTTGAACCAAAGAGACAACTGTTAACAGGCAAGTCAAGAACAGTGCTTTTTGAATGATGCTTTTTGAATTTCTAAAAAGTTGCATCACTGACTCAGTGAATCCAAACTGCCTGGATAAAAAATTCATACGAAAGTGTTTTGGTTAATTCTATTATTGGGAATCCATATACACACACAGAATCCACTAGCTTGTAAGGTGAGGCCAATAGTACACTTCTCACCTACCCCCCCTGGGTAGGTTTTTAGAAAAAAAGGATTTGAAACGCATTTTATTGGGTAGGTAACCGATTTATTCTATGAATGGCTTTACTATCTTTAGGGCTTCTAGCCTGCTGGTGATTCACAGCTTTCTGAAAATATTTTTGATATGGACTTTGACGGTGTCCAGCTTTGAGATTTAAGAAATATTGGCTCTCCTACTTTACGTATAGAGCTTGGATGGAAAACAGCTTTAACGAAGTAAAAAACCAGTGTACATGAGGAAAGGGCCACTTTCTCGACAAAGGAATCGTAGGTTGAGAAATCACCAATAGAATCGAGCACTTTTCTAGAGTCCATGCTAATCAGGCCGATGACAACTGAGCCAATTAAAAGACGTTCTCCCAATTGAGACTTATAACATCTCAGAGTACAGATAATTCATGAATACAATCAAAGCCTTCTCTTCTAGGGGTAACTTTTAATGTTCTGCTGCGAAAATGGCCACCTTGCCCAGCAATTCAGACCTACTTGTGGCATCGAGTTTAATGTAAAGATTCTTAATATGGAATTTCACTGTATTTGGCGAAACAAAAAGTTGTATGGCAATCTCACCTGTGGTGAGTCTCTGCATCAACAATTGTAAAATTTCGCTCTCTCGTTGAGAAAGTCCAAGTTTACAAATCACACTTTCTGACACCCTACTAGCCTCCTCAGTATCTTGGTGCATCATTGACATTTCTATGGCTATCAATATTTCGTTGGGAATAAAAGGTTTGACCACGTAGGCACCTGGTTTTGCTCCCTTTGCGGCTATTATAGTTTCATGATCAGAATAAGAGGAAAGAAAGAAGAAAGGTTTATTAAAAGATGTACACAACATGCCCAAGCCTATACCCTCATGATTGCCTTCTAAATTAACATCCAAAATAGCCAAGTCGAATCTTTTTTGACCAATCGCAAGTTTTGCTTCTTCTACACTATTAATGATAATAATGCTCTGATGTCCCAAATCTAACAACATTGCCTTAAGGCCTTCGGCAATAATTAACTCATCTTCAACAACTAAAATCCTTAACGCCCTCGATATGTCCACAAGCCAATATAATGGGTTGACTTTAGAATCTATTTGGTTAGCCCCAATATCTAGAAGACTATTATATGGTTGGGTAGTTCAGTCAAAATAGCATACTTTGCCCTCCTCTATTCTATGAAATACTCCCATTTTCTGTTTTACCTTGTTACTGTTGTCCTCATTAGTGGTCAAAAACTTAAGGCACAAGGTATTCCAGGACCAGAAGTAGTTTTGCAGGACCTTAAAAGGAGTCTCAATAATCAAGAAATCGATGACAGTCAAAGGTTATTTCTCTACGGAGTGTGCATCGATCGCCTCACCAAGAGAGGGAATTATGAAGAGGCCGATTCAGTATATTCATCCGTTCCTTCCCATTTATTCCAAAATAGCCGGGATTCATTGTACATCGCTGAAATCAATAAAACAGTAGCCTTTATGAACAGGGTGCGCGGGCGGTATTCAAAATCTCTAGAAGGCTATTTGGGACTTCTGAAATACTATATTGATATAAACGATATAGACAACATAGCCCTCAGTTACTCTTTTCTGGGCGAATTCCACAGGGCTAGAAGGAAATACGAACCGGCAGAAAAGTACCTCGCTCAGGCCAAAGCCATTATAGAGCAAGGAGGTGTATCAAAGAGTACGCAAGCCTATTGGTACAGCCGAAAAGCCGCTATCCAAAATGAACGAGATTCAAATATTGACAGCACCTTATATTATGCATCACTGGGGCTAGAGTTGGCTACAAATGAAGATGCTTATTATACCAAAGCTTTATTACTCAATGAAATAGCCTATTCTTGGGCCCGTATGGATTCATTTTCTGGTAAAAGAATTATAGACTATTACACTCAATCCATTTCGATTTTATTGGAGAAAGAACACTATCTCGATTTCCTATTCGTCAACAACAACTTGGCCCTTTACTATATGGGGATTG
>CAXBPM010000159.1:0-7385 GCA_963977345.1 uncultured Roseivirga sp. | reverse complement strand
CGTACATCAAAAATCAATACAGAACTGGCAGGAATAAACAAGTTCCCAGTATTTCCATATCCAAACTTTGATGGGATGTATATAGTAGCTTCGGTGCCTTTATTGAACAATTTAAAGGCAAGATCCCATCCTTGAACAACAGAACCTTGACCGATGACAAATTCAAAAGTATTGCCTCCTACGTTGGTGTCAAAAGTTGAGCCGTCCAACAAGTAACCAGTATATTTTACTAGCACTGTTGTCCCAAACTTTCCATTAGCTCCAGTTCCTTGTTCCTTAATGATATAACGGATACCGTTCTCGTCCTTTTCTGCTACAAGACTATTATCAGCTAAGTACTGTTCAATTAAAACAGTATCTCTCGTGAATTGCTCCTCAATATCGAAAACCTCTTCTGGCTTACAGGCACTGAAAGCCAAAGCCACAATACCTAGCACCAAGAATATTCTAATCGTCTTCATCAGTTTGTTTCTTTATCTTATTAATTCTTAATGTCGACCAACTCAAGCTCAAACATTATAATTCCGTTTGGAGGAATTGGGCTACCTGGTCTTGGCTCTGGGCCATAAGCCAATTTTGAAGGAACAAAGAAAATAGCGCTCCCTCCTTTATTCAACAAAGGAATACCTACATCCCAACCTTCAATCACAGCTTGTTCTCCCAAAGGAAAGGTATATGCCTCATAAGGCTCTCTCTGTGGGTTATAAAAGTTATTCTCTTCTGCAACGGATTTGTAACTGGTGTCGATATATGTTCCATCCAATAATTGAACTACATACTCTATTGAAACTGTTTGCCCAGTTTGAGGTTTAGGCCCATTACCTTCCTTTTTTATGATATAGTAAAGGCCCTCTTCCGTACTTTCAGCTTTCAAATTGTTTTCTGC
The DNA here is from genome assembly GCA_963977345.1 of uncultured Roseivirga sp. Taxonomy (GTDB): domain Bacteria; phylum Bacteroidota; class Bacteroidia; order Cytophagales; family Cyclobacteriaceae; genus Roseivirga. Next base: position 6,499 of record CAXBPM010000159.1, on the reverse strand, counting down.
CAAATATTCTTCAATGATCACTTTATCCTTTTCTGCTTGAAGCACAATAGCCTTTTCCATTTCGACTTGTATACGCTCTGAAAAAGCTTGTTCATCGTTGATTTCAAGCACTCGAATGTTCATAAAAACAAACTCTGCCGTATCCAAATCCGGAGTAATAGGCATTCCTGTTAACATCGAATACTGATCTAGCTTAAACTTGATCTGCACGCTATCTCCTTCACCCAAAGGTTGAAGTATTTTGCCCAACATAGGCGGAACTCCATTAACTGGATTGATAACGAACCCTCCAATAGGTTTAGGGTTAATCACCACAGAATCCTTATATACACTCTTGAGGTCCAACATCATGGCTTGATTTGGCCCTAGTTTTTTCCCTCCGCGTTCGTCCACTAACCTGTACGCAACGCCTGGTTCTGATTCAATAAACTTAATCTCTTTCTTACAACTAGAGAGCCCAACTAAGGCGATCATTACCACAAAGTACTTTTTCATCTGATTCATATTCTAATTCTTGTCCTTATTCTTAAATCACTGCCACAATGAAGGGCAATTTACAGGGTTATTTATTCTTTTCGCTATCTAATAAAGGTTTGTAATCTATCAAAACAGACTTGAATTTATCTACTGTTTCTTCTAGCGTTCCTTCGGTTTTTCCGCCTGCTGCATTTCTATGTCCGCCTCCATTAAAATACTTAGAAGCTATTTCGTTTGCTGGAAACTCACCAATAGAACGAAACGACAATTTTATTCCATCGCCACTGTCTTTAAACAAAACTGCCAATACAATTCCTTCAAGTGAAAGCGCGTAATTCACTAGACCTTCCGTATCTCCAGTTTTCGATTCAAACCGATTGAGCTCTTCATTGGTAATTGCAAAATACGCGGTATGAAATTCAGGAAGAACTTCAAGTTTCTGACTTAAAGCAAAACCTAAAAACTTAAGTCTATTGAGGGAATTGGTGTCATAAATTTCCTTGGCTATTTTGGCGTTATCTGCCCCAATACCAATTAGTTCGGCAACAACCTCATGAACATTTTGAGTCGTGTTAGGATGACGGAAGCCGCCAGTATCGGTCATTATGCCTGCATAAAGGCATTCCGCGATATCTTTGTCGATCAAAGCCTTGTCGCCCAACATCACAATCAGTTCAAAACAAAGTTCGCAAGTCGAAGCCGCCTTGGTATCCCACAGCCTATAGTCAGCAAAATCTTCTGGCTCAAGGTGGTGATCTATGTTTACCTTAAAGGCTTTGGCATTCCTAACCATTTCTCCCATCTCGTTAATCCTGTGTAGCACAGAAAAATCGAGCGTGATAATCGTATCAGCCTCGTCAATAAAGTGTTGCACTTGATTTGAGCCCTTATCAGTGTAGGCCAAAACGTCATCGTTCCCTTTCATCCAATTAAGGAATCCTGGGTAGTCACTTGGTGTGATCACCTTAACGTTATGCCCCTTCTTAATAAGGTAATTAGCCATCCCCAAAGAAGAACCTAAAGCATCGGCATCAGGCTTGTGATGTGTAGTAATCACAATTTTATTCGGGGTATTCAGCTGTTTGATTAAAGAATTTATATCTCCCATTAACAACAAATACTGCAACAGCAGTATACCAGTCAGCCGACAAAGTTGATAAGAATAAGCTTCTAAAACAATGATTTAACAGTGATTAACCTATTGATAAATAAGTTAAAATATTCATAATCAGGTTAGAGCATCCGAATTAATATTCTATTTTTGCAGCCAAATTAAGAAAATACAACAAGGACATAATTACAATGGCAACAAACAGAACGTTTACAATGGTTAAGCCTGACGCTGTAGAAGCAGGCAACATTGGTGGGATTTTGAACATGATTGAAGAAGCTGGCTTCAAAATCGTAGCAATGAAGTATGTAAAATTGAGCGCAGAAATTGCTGGTAAATTTTACGAAGTACACAGTGAAAGACCATTCTATGGTGAGCTTTGCGAATACATGTCTTCTGGACCAATCGTAGCGGTTATTCTTGAGAAAGATAACGCAGTAGCTGACTTCAGAAAACTAATAGGCGCTACCAACCCTGCTGATGCAGAAGAAGGTACTATCAGAAAGAAATACGCAACATCAATTTCTGCTAACGCAGTACATGGTTCGGATTCTGATGAAAATGCAGCAATTGAAGGAAGTTTCTTCTTCTCTCAATTCGAAAAATTCTAAGGATTAAATTTCTTACTCAGAATAGGAAAGCGGCTGATGGCCGCTTTTTTTATTGTCAGTCTCTGTTTAAGGCCCGGCTTAGCAATTCGTCTCGTTTTTGATCCACCCAATAAAAAAGGAGCGAGTACATATATGAGAGTTCTTTGATCGAGGCTATTCTTCCTGAAGAGCCACCAGACATAGACGTTTTCAGTAGCAGCGCATTGTCATTTGTCTTCATCGCTCTTAGCTTAGCTACCATTTTCGCTGCCTCCCAATACCCCACTTTAGAATCGTTTAATGAAGTGTTAAATGACATGTTTGGGTAATCCTGAGGCTTAACATTCTCATAAGGTGAGTACTCCAACATATATTTAAAATCGTCCTTCTTTTTGGGGTTACCCCATTCCGTAAATTCTTCACCTGATAATGGTAGCTTCTCGTCCAACAGAGTATTAATAACATCAACGAACGGCAAATCTAGAAATACTCCTTGAAGCAAGTCTGGTCTTTGATTAACCACGGAGGCCAAGAGTAAACCACCCCCACTTTCGCTAGAAGCATACACCTGTTCCTTATTTGCATAGCCTTCTTCAGTTAAAAAATCAACCGCATCAATAAAGTCATTCATTGAGTTTTGTTTGTTCATTTCCCGCCCCTGTTCATGCCATGAAGCCCCCATTTCCGAGCCGCCTCTTACATGTACATAAGCGTAAACCATACCCCTTAACAATAGCGGAGCAAGTCCTTCATTATAAGAAATACCGCCTTCAATACCATAGGCCCCATAAGTTTGAATAAAGAAGTTCCTATTCTTGATGAACTTTTCTTTCTGCCCAAAAAAGACCATTGTTACAGGAATTTTGGTTCCATCTCTTCCTTCTGCCCAAAGAAGTTTAGTCTTGATGAAACTAGACAAAGGGAAGTTTGGATCAACCATTCTTTTGCGTTCACTTCGCTTGGTTCGTAAGTGATACGAAACCTTAGTTGTTGGTAAATGTGGAGCAGAAACATAATAAAACAGGCTATCAGAAGATGGGTCGATGTTTCGTCCCAATGAGACAGTAAATACTTCTCCCGCATCTTCTTTGACCACATACTCTTTTTGCGTGTTTCTATCGAGCACCTCAATACGCTCAATCATTTTCTCTCTTTTATGGGTGACCAAGAAATTGTCGTAGAGTTCATAACCCATTAACTGAACACCTTCTTTCCCTGGCACAACCACTTCCCAGTTTTCGAACTTATAACTTGCGGTATCGGTGCGCATGAGCCTCCAATCGGGAGCATCAATATTGGTGTTAATGTAGAAGTATGCGCCACTATTACTCAAAAAATAAGATTGGTTTGGGACAGCCTTTTTAACAAGTTCGAAACGGTAAGGATACTGATTCTTTGCAACATACTGCATGTTGGAATTATTGGAAGAAGCATTTATAACTAAGTAGTTATCACCACCCGCTCTCCCTAAACTTATCTTAAAAGCGGGATCAGTTTCTGTAAAATATATGCTGTCCTTGCTAAATGGCTCGCCAAGTTTATGAAACAGGAGTTGATAGGGCCGGTTAGTACCCTTCTCTAATTTAGTGTAGAAGTAGCCTTCGGACTCCTTCGACCATAAAAAACTCGAAACACCAGAAATGGAATCCATCAAAAACTCTCCTGTTTCAAAAGCTTTAATATGGGTAGTAAATATATTTCGACCCACAGTATCTGTCGAATAAGCCACATATCTATTATCTGAACTCACAGAATAGAAACCCATTTTAAAATACTCCACACTATCAGCCATTACGGTAAGATCGAAAAGAACTTCTTTAGCTGCCCCTTCAGTAACTGACTTCCGGTAAATGGTTTCGTAATCATTCTCTCCTTCAAATTGAGACCAATACAGGTATCCGTTACTTTCTACGGGATCGGTCTTGCTTCTATCATCTGCAAGAATCGTTAGCTCCTTTGTTAGGGTTTGATCGACTTTCTTTAGGTCCATAAAATAGTTCTCGGCATAAGCATTCTCTTTTAGCAAGTAATCCATGACTTGTTTGTTGGACTTCGGTGCCCTTGAGTCTTTTAGCCATGCATAGTCATCTATTAAGGTTGTCCCATGGAGCCTAATTGTTTCTGTCTGAACAATGGCAATAGGTGGTTCTAAATTTGGATCGCTTAGATGCTTCATTACAAATTGCTCTTCCAACTTGTTTTCAACCTCCATGTCCTCTCGAACTTTCTTATCGATCTGCGCTAGAGGTTCCTCCTCTTCATATGTTTCCCAAAACTCTTCATTGTATTCAACGCTATGTTCATAAAGCGCATTTTGATCTGAGTTAGAAAAGCTCTCTGACCTAGGTATTGACGAAAGTGCCAAAGCTGTTTGGGTAACAAAAATTTCAGAAATCGTTGAATAAGGCGTTGTGGTTTGCTTGACTGTATCCTTTACAATAAACTCGTCCACCTTTCTTATTTTCTCTACTTGCCAACGCTTACCAACCTGCTGATAAGATACATCTACATTATATCCATAATGCTTAATATTCATTTCTTCTAGGTTGCAGATGTGTCTACGGAAGTCTTGTTCTACCCCATAGCTCAGCTTCTTAATGGCATAGCTTTCCTGATCAATGTAAATCGCACCCGATAAGATATCTGTCCTACTGATTCTTTTCCCCTTGGCTTGGTCTGCTCTTATTTTCTCTAAATTCTCTGGTGCTTTGGAGGGAGAAAAGCGCACGACAAAGTCCCAATTTCCATTTCCATCAGGCATTTCAAAGAGTTCAAATTCATATCTCTTGAACTGCTTTTTATCCAAAAAGTAACTTATATATCGAACCAAGTCTTTGCTGAGAGTAGCCAAAGGGCCTCCTTCAATATTTGCCTGCAAGCCCTCTTTTGTAAGATTAAGGCTAGACCTAGACTCATAAACCTTAACCCTGTCGTTTCGTGATGTTCTGTGACCAAAATGATCATGCAGCCTTTCCCCTGCATTACTCGCCAATATAAAACTAGAGCTTAAAACACTGCCCGAAGTGCTAAACACACCACCACCCATTGATTGAAAGAACCTCTTTCCGGTATAAGCACTCTGCTGAATAGTAGTAGCCGCATCAGCAAACTTTATTGTGGCACCGTTCTCTTCAATTCGTTCTCGGTAATAAGCATTATAAAGAATGTCATTTTGAGGGTAGTTATTATCCAGCTTCTTAAGTGCTTTTTTGAGTACTTTTAAAGGGTCTCGCTCTCGGCCTCTTTGAACTGTTACTTCTGATAACTGGGCCACAAAAGCTTCCAAAACGACTTCCTTTTCGACTCCCTCTTCAAAATCAGCGATGGCCACCTCTTTCGTAGTAAATCCTACGCTAGAAAAGACAAACATACTTTTTGCATACTGCACAGGTATCTTGACTGCGAAATGACCATCCTCTTCTGTGATGGTTCCAAGAGCAACTCCTTTAATACGGACTGTGACAAAAGGGATTAACTCATTAGTCCCTCTTTCTACAACTCTTCCTTTTAACCGAATAACATCCTGAGAAAACAAAAGGGAGGGCAAGCAAAACAAAAGGAAAAAAAGTAACTGTCTATTTAAAGAAGGCATACAATTGGATCGTTAAATTAATCACACACCCAATTAATAACTTTTTAGCAAAAAATTTTAATTAAATTAATTTAATCACACACTAATTAGCCTTTGCCACCAACTTTTTAATCCACCCTGGCAAAATCAAAGCCCCAATAATTAAATAAGGGTAGAAACTGATCAGGCGCCAGATCAAGCTGGCTACAAAGGTGTATTCACCTAAGAAATCCCCGAAAAAGGCTGGAAAGATATACTCGGCTGTTCCTGCGCTGCCAGGTGTTGGAGAAACAAGCATCACCAACCACATAATGAGGTGTCGGCTAAGAAGCAATACATGTTCGTTAATACTAATAGGAACAAAGCCTACCACTAGCATATTCAACACTCCAAGCTTGACAATCCAAACCGCATAAGTAAGCCCTACTAGTTTTAGCCAGAAGGCAGCCGACTTACCTCTTAATTCTTTTGAAACCTCAAAAAGCTCATCCGCCCTATTCGACAAACGCTCTCCCCACTTTTTCAAGAAAGGCAATCGCGCAAGTCTGTGCAAAAGCTTCCTAACAACGGAAGGGAATAGTAGTAAAGCAGAAATTTTAAACGAAATATAGAAAGCAATTAAGCCGTAGCTCAGGTAAAAGAAGTACGACAAACTCCCTCCCAATTCACTTTGAATAAGCTCAGACTGCGGCAAAGCAGCACCATTGGTTAATAAAAGCGCAATAGGTGAGGCGGTAAGAAAGAAGATAT
>CAXBPM010000158.1:0-7394 GCA_963977345.1 uncultured Roseivirga sp. | reverse complement strand
AAACTCTTTTAGCTTTTCTTAACACCAACCGTTTCGAATCGGGATGCAAAGGTAATTGAAGTGTTTCTATAAACAAGCAATAAATTCAATATTTATTTTCTGAATTTTTAAGAGGCTAACCCCTTGAAAATCGAGCTCTGTTGCTTTTATTCGATTATTTCAAATTCAATAAAACTCTTTTAGTCTTATCTTTACCACCGATCATTTCGAATCGGGATGCAAAGGTAATTGAAGTTTTTTACGCTGCAAGATTTAATTTGAAATTAATTCCTGAGTGTCTTAAACTTCCCTTTTTGCCTTTCAATTTAACCCCCGTTCCTTTTAAACGGGATGCAAATGTAATACCCTTATTCCCCAGTTTCCTAACTCTACTTTACTATTTTTTCAAGTATTTTATAACTCACTTATCCTCAATTAATAACAACTCGACCACGCTTCCACAACGGTACACTACTACACGCCCCTCCGTACATAAACACACGTTGAACATTTGAAAACAGAATCGAGAAGGGATACTTCTTCTGCCAAAAAAACTCATTAAAACGATAAACCCCTGCCAGGTCAAAGCCTAACAGGGGTTTATCATAATTTCTAAAACGTCTATTAACGTACGATAGTTTCTGTTCTATCTGGACCTAAAGACACAATTGTGATGGGAACACCAGTTTCCTTTTCAATATATTCAATGTAAGCAACCAACTCAGAAGGTAGGTTACGGTATTCTTTAACATCCCTTACATCCGTAGCCCAACCTTTAAAGGTTTTATAAACAGGAGTTATCTCCTCATCCAAAAGCTGGAATGGCATCTCTTCTGTTAATGTTCCGTCTGACAGCTTATAGTGAGTACAGACTTTAAGTTCATCTAGAATACTCAAAACATCTGCCTTCATCATAAAGAGTTGCGTTACTCCATTGATCATGATGGCATATTTAAGCGCTGGCAAATCTAACCAGCCACATCTTCTGGGACGGCCAGTAGTGGCTCCAAACTCATGACCTTCATCTTGAATTCTCTTTCCAACCTCATCAAACAGTTCAGTCGGGAACGGCCCTCCACCCACACGGGTACAGTACGCTTTAAAAATCCCAAAGACCTCTCCAATATTCCTTGGTGCAACTCCGAGCCCTGTACATGCCCCAGCCGTCATCGTATTCGAGCTGGTTACATATGGGTAGCTTCCGAAGTCAATATCCAGCAAAGAGCCTTGTGCTCCTTCTGCCAACACAGTCTGACTAGAGCGGATGCATTCGTTAATGACATATTCACTATTCACTAGATTGAAGTCTCTGAGGAAGTTGATCGCTTCAATGAATGGTGCTTCTGCTTCTTCTAGATCATATTCAAAATCGTAGTGGCTTAAAATGTTTTGATGCTTCTTCACCAAGTTGCGATACCTGCCATCGAAGTCAGGAGCCACAATGTCTCCCACTCGGATTCCATTTCGCGCCACCTTATCTTGATAAGAAGGCCCTATCCCCTTTAGGGTTGAGCCAATTTTATCTTTTCCCTTAGATTGCTCGTAAGCAGCATCCAGAAGTTTGTGCGTTGGTAATATGAGTTGTGTTTTCTTAGAGATAAATAGGTTCTTCTTGAAATCAATATTGAATTTAGAAAGACCTTCTATCTCTTTTTTGAAAACGATTGGATCGAGCACAACACCGTTTCCTATTATATTCCTTATTCTTTCACGGAATATACCTGAAGGAATTTGATGCAATACATGCTTATGTCCATCAAACTCAAGTGTGTGCCCAGCGTTTGGACCACCTTGGAATCTGGCGACAACATCGTATTTTGGAGCTAGTACATCAACTACTTTTCCCTTGCCTTCGTCTCCCCATTGCAAGCCTAAGAGTACATCAACCTTCATTCTAGTTTTCTGATTTTAATTTTAATATTGCTTCGGCCACGGTGCTTTCAATATTGAATATGGCGTTGAGCTTCGTTATTATTAATAGCTTTTTCACATGCTCGGAAGGGTTTACAATACATACCTCCCCGCTCTGATTTCTAAACTTAGTTAGAATTGTGATTAAGACACCGATTCCACTGCTGTTAATATACTTTACTTCGTTAATATCGATTATACAGTATTTTATTCCTTCTCCAATCGCTTGGTCTGCTTCTTTAAGCAAGGCAACACCCACTTCTTCCCCAATAAGATTCCCTTGTAAGGAAAGTATTAATGCTTCAGAATCTATTTTTGAACTATAATCCATACCAATTTCTGTTTAGTTATCGGGCTCTGATTTCTTTTTTGGTTTCGCGAAAAAATATAGCGTATGATGCATGATATCAATGTCAAACATTTCTTCGAGCGTATTTTTGATGTTCTGTATTCTTGGATCACAGAACTCAAGCACTTCGGTCGAGTCTAACATTAAGATATGATCGTGTTGCTTAAAACCGTACGACTTTTCGTATTGTGCCAGGTTCTTACCAAACTGATGTTTACTGACCAAATCGCACTCTACCAGTAAATCCAATGTATTGTATACCGTGGCTCTAGAAACGCGGTAATTTTTGTTCTTCATCGAAATGTAGAGTGACTCCACATCAAAATGCCCTCCTCTGGAATAAATCTCCTCAAGAATCGCAAACCTTTCAGGCGTCTTCCTAAGTGCTTTGTTTTCCAAAAAAGCAGTAAAAATCTTTTTTACTTGTTCAAATACCTCAGGCTTTAACGACATACTTCTCGTGCATCAAAGTGCAAATATATAACTCTAAACTTATTTCACTCATTAGGATTGAATCTATCGGAAATTAACTCCATTATTATATATAGAGAAAAGAACTCAAACATAAGGCATGAGTTGATTCAACCAAGAAGCTGTCCGTAATGTTCCTATTTTAAATCTTTTGACTCAAAACGGGTCACCTTCACAACACCATTGATTTTTGCCAATTTACGACTCATGTCGTCCAAGTGCTTTGTATTATTGATGTACAACATGATTTGACCATCGAAGATTCCAGTTTCAGTATCGATGCTGATGGACCGCATGTTCACTTTAAGCTCATTTGAAATCAAGTCTGTCACATCACGCATCAGCCCTACCCTATCTGTACCAATAATACGAAGGCCAGCCAAGAATGCATTTTGCTGTTCAGACATCCATTTGGCTTTCACTATTCTATTGCCATGATTAGAAAGCAATTCTGGTGCATTTGGGCAAGTAGTCCTATGTATTTTTATTCCTTCATTTACAGTTACAAAGCCGAAAACATCATCACCAGGTATGGGGTTACAACATTTAGCAAGGCGGTAATCCACCATATCCATGTCTTCACCAATAAGAAGAATGTCTTTTCCTGTGGTTTTTACCTTACTAAAGTCATCGCTATAGTCGCTTAACTGCTCTGTTTTTGCGCGCTGCGATTTTGTATTGACCTTAAAGTCTTTGTACTTCTTAATTTCTGAAGGGTTAATGATTCCCTTTCCTACTTTATAATAGAAATCGGTGACTGTTTTCTCTTCGAAAAAAGCGCGAAGCTGATTTACCACATCTCCATCGAAAGGAATTTTCATTTGCTTGAGCTTACGCTGAACAATCTCCTTTCCGTCAATAGCAGCCTGTTTTTTAAATTCTTTGAGGGAATCTTTAATTTTCGACCTGGCTTTGGAGGTTACAACAAACCTGAGCCAATCTTCATTCGGTTTTTGTTTAGAAGAAGTGAGTACCTCAATCTGATCTCCATTTTTTAGCTCATAATTTAATGGAACCAGCCTGTTGTTTACTTTAGCCCCAAGACACTTCGCTCCAACCTCTGTATGAATATCGAAAGCAAAATCGAGTGCAGTAGCTCCTACAGGTAAGATCTTCAAGTCGCCTTTTGGGGTGAAAACGAAAACTTCATCGCTAAAAAGATTCGCCCTGAAGTCATCTACAAATTCGATTGCACTTGTGTCGTTCTGCTCCAGCATATCTCTGACCTTTTGAATCCACAGTTCTAAGCCAGACTCGTGAGAAGAGGGTGCGCCATCCTTATATTTCCAGTGCGCTGCGTATCCTTTTTCAGCAATTTCGTCCATACGTTTTGCACGAATTTGAACTTCAACCCATCGACCAGCTCTACTCATAACGGTGGTATGCAAAGACTCATAACCATTTGCCTTTGGTGTACTGATCCAATCGCGAAGCCTATCCGGATTGGGTGTATAGAAATCTGTCACTATTGAATACACCTGCCAGCAAGCCGCCTTTTCATGATCGCTATCCGTATCTACAATAATTCGAATGGCGAATAGATCATAGACTTCTTCAAAAGGGATGTTCTGTTTCTTCATTTTATTCCAGATGGAATAAATAGATTTTGGACGACCCTTCACTTCAAATGTTACCCCTAAACGATTGAGTTCCTCTTGTATGGGCGCCACAAAACTTCTGATGAATCTACTTCTTGAGGATTTACTCTCCGCAATTTTGGAGGCGATGTCTGCATAAACATCTTCCTCTGTATATTTCAACCAAAGATCTTCGAGTTCAGACTTTATCGCATAAAGTCCCAGACGGTGAGCAAGTGGTGCATATATATATATAGTCTCCGAAATAATCTTAAGCTGCTTATGCCGGGGCATACTCCCTAAGGTTCTCATGTTATGAAGCCGGTCGGCAAGCTTCACCAATATTACTCTTACATCTTCCGAAAGAGTGAGCAACATTTTCCTGAAATTCTCAGCCTGTTGAGAACTTCCGTGATCAAACACACCCGAGATTTTGGTAAGGCCATCAATGATCTTGGCTACTTTGGGGCCAAAATCAGCATTAATCTCATCCAACTCAATTTCCGTATCCTCAACTACATCGTGAAGCAGTGCCGCTACGATTGATGTAGTACCCAGCCCAATCTCTTCCACGCAAATTTGTGCGACAGCTAATGGGTGATAGATATATGGCTCCCCCGATTTTCTCCGCATTTCCTTATGCGCTTCGAGCGAAGTATTGAATGCTTTCTTAATCAGCTTGGCATCATCATCCTTTAAAAAAGGCTTTGCTGTGCGTAATAGCTTACGATATCTCCTAATAATTTCCTTTCGTTCCTCTTCTGCATCAACCGCTATCATATATTAAAATTAGCCCGTGTAATTTTCGATCAATAATATTTATAAAAAAAGATTTTCAGCTATTGAATTATTTATCTTTTAGTGTACCTTTGCATTCGCATTTAACAATCGCACGCGGATGTGGCGAAATTGGTAGACGCACTAGACTTAGGATCTAGCGCCTTACGGCATGGGGGTTCGAGTCCCTCTATCCGCACAAATAAACCCTCGATCTTCCGATTGGGGGTTTTTTATTCGTACCAACAAAAATTGACAGGTTTTGGATATCACGTTAGACAAAAAAGCTTCAAATGTCGCTTCAATTAAAGTTAATTTAAATGAAGGAGATTACCAATCAAAGGTAGCCGACAAAATTAAAGACTACGGAAAAAAGGCACAGATTAAAGGCTTTAGAGCTGGAAAAGTACCTAAGAGTCTTATCGAAAAGATGTACGGAAAGTCTATCCTAGTAGAAGAAATCAACCATATAGTAGGTCACGCCATTCAAGATTACATTCGTGAAAACGACTTGAAAATTCTTGGCGAGCCACTTCCAAATCAAAAACAAATTGAATCAGTAGATTGGGATACCCAGTCAGACTTCGAATTTGAATACAGTATTGGATTGGTAGATGAGTTCGCTTTGTCAGTTGACAAAAAAGTGAAAGTGACATCTTACATCATTACAGCAGACGACAAAGTTCTTAACGAATCAATTGATAACGTAAGAACTCAGTTTGGTAAAATGACCAACCCTGAAGTAAGTGAAGAAGGTGATTTGCTTTACGGAACCTTAAAGCAGGAGAATGGTGATATCGAAAACGATACCACTATCGACCCTACTGATTTCACTAAAGCCAACGCAAAGAAATTTGTAGGGAAGAAATCGGGTGACGAAATCAAGGTTAACCTTAAGAAACTCTTCAAGGATGATGCTGAAGTGGCTTCTCACTTAGGCAAAACTGCTGATGAAGTAGCTGACCTTGATGACGCTTTCGTTTTTGCTGTTAAAAATATCAACAGAAAAGAAACTGCTGAATTAGATCAAGAGCTTTTCGACAAAACATTCGGTCCTGACACTGTTTCTACAGAAGAAGAATTTAGACTGAAAGTAAAAGAAACTATCGAAGCTAACTATGCTCGTGAAACTGATGCTTTCTTAAACAAAACTATTCAAGACGAATTAATAAAAGTTACGAAGATCAACTTACCTGATGAATTCTTGAAGGAATGGTTAAAAGTAACTGGTGAAGGAAAAGTAACTGACGCTGACATAGAGAATGAATATGAAATCTATGCTAATCAATTGCGTTGGAACTTAATTTCTAGCCAAATAGCGAAAGAAAACGAGTTAAAGCCAGAGCATGCTGATATCCAAGAAGCTACTCGCGCTATGATTGCTCAGCAATTTGCAGGTTCAGGAATGGGCCAGTTTGCAGAGCAAATGGATTCTTTTGTTGAGCATTACTTAAAAGGTGAGGAAGGTCAGAATTACATGAAGATGGCCGAGCAAGTACAAGAGACTAAAGTGATGGAATTGATTAAAGATAAAATCGAGATCAAATCTAAAGAAGTCGATGTAGAGAAATTTAAGGACATCGTTCAGAACTAAACGAAAGACAACCTTGTTAAAAATTAAAGTCCTTTGAACGAAGGGCTTTTTTTTTAAATTTGTTCTGTTCAATTCTCAAATAAAAACATGATAGATAAAAACGAATTCAGAAAATATGCCATTCACAATCAAGGTGTGAGCGGAACTGCGATTGATGATTATTCTAACTATATCCAGAATATGACCCGATCGGTGATTGAAGAACGCCCAACGAGGTTTGCCGAAATTGACGTGTTTTCAAGATTAATCATGGACAGAATCATCTTTTTAGGGATGGGTGTTGACGATAATATCGCCAATATCATTACTGCTCAATTGCTCTTCTTAGAGTCGGTTGATCCTAAAAGAGATGTTTTGATGTACATAAATAGCCCAGGTGGTTCAGTTTACGCTGGTTTAGGTATTTACGATACTATGCACTATGTTGGGCCAGACGTAGCTACGATATGTACTGGTTTGGCTGCCTCTATGGGAGCGGTGCTATTGGCAGGCGGAGCAGCAAATAAAAGAGCAGCTTTACCTCACTCTAGGATCATGATTCACCAACCAATGAGTGGAATGCAGGGTCAAGCTTCTGACATGGAGATTTCGTTGAAACAAACGTTAGAAGTGAAAAAAGACCTTTACAATATCCTTTCTAGTCATTCAGGCCAAACTTACAAGAAGATTGAGCAGGATTCAGACAGAGATTATTGGATGAGAGCTTCAGAGGCTAAAGAGTACGGATTAATTGATG
>CAXBPM010000157.1:0-7454 GCA_963977345.1 uncultured Roseivirga sp. | reverse complement strand
TTTTGGTGGAGGTTTAGAGCGAACTATCGGAGTAAATACCCGTGTTTATGCAGGTGTTTTTTATAACCTCGGTTTTATCAACCAAGTGAAAACCCAAAACGAAACCTATGATGAACTAAGTCTAAAGAATAGACTTTTTGCTCTAGAAATAGGGATTAAGTTTTAAAGCCGTTCTTTAAAAGAAACGAGTGATTAACGGTAGTTGAGTTTCAACCGAGCACCAAAGAAATAATTTCTCGCTGGTGCAGGTTGAAAATAGCGATTGCCGAATGCGTTGAGGTCGTTGCCCAAACTATAATCGACATCAAAAATATTATTTACCCCTCCAAACAACTCCCATTGTATCTTTTTCTTTTTAGGGATGAGGTAGCTGTAATTTATGTTCCACAGGTTGTATGGCCTTGAATACACGGTGTTCTCGTCATTTAGCGGAATGGCATCCGAATAATGGTAGCTGAGGTTAACATCTAGGTCGTAAATGAAACTAGCGTTCACTTGTATGTTCACTACTTTTTTTGCCGTGCCGGGAAGGGCGTTTCCGGAAAAATCATCACCATCATTCACGTAGTTTTTGTACTCAAAGGCGTGGAAAGTATAGGAAAGCGATGTGCTCAGGTTTTGCAAAGGCTGTTCCTCGTCTTTGATCCATTCGCCTAAAACCTGGAACTCTAAACCCTGCTGAATGTTTTCTCCCGCATTTCTAAAAAGCACTACTCCATCACCATTGGTATATGAGGAAATAGATTCCTTTAGGTCGAACCTAAAAATGGCCATGTCGAAGGATAGTTTTGAATCCAACAAACTGCCCCGCACATTCCATTCGTAATTCGTGCCTTTTTCGGGTTGAATATCTCGGTTAATACTGCCTTCATTGGTTCTGACTTCAGTGGTGGTTGGCGGTGAAAAGCCATGCGAAATACTGAAGTGAACCGATAGATCCTCGTTTAGTTTTTTCGAAATGCCTAGCCTTGGCGACCATACAGTTTCAAACGCCTTGTTGAACTGAGTGGGGTTGTTGTTCACCTTATCCACCAAGCGATTAATGTCATAATTCAAAACATTTCGGCTAAGACCAGCGGTGACAAAAAGGTCTTTCATGGGCTCTATTTTAAACGAACCAAACAGGATAGATTGCTTAGAGCTGATGTCATCCTCAAAGTTAATGGTGTCTGCTTTGCCCATCACATTGCCAAAGTTCTTCCCTAAAAAAGAAGAGCTCTGCAGTTCTCCTCCTACTACAAAAGAGGCGGGTTTCCCAGCCAAAATCACATCCCTGTTCACCTCCATTCTTCCACCCAAAATGTTTTGCTCATCCTGTTTATAGTCTAGAATGAAAGGGTTTTCGAAATCCATCTTCGAACCAAAAATTGACATTTTCCCTTTCCAGGCTCTTCCCCATTCTAGCTCTTGCCCCACTTTTACTAACCAATATTGATTATCAACGGAAGCATTTCTGTCAATGCTTCCTGGCCTTGACTGTCTTCTATCCTCACTTCGCTGTAATAGATTGAGCGCTCCCGGTATTTCATAAAACAGGTTGGAGTATAGCCATGAAACCGATAAGGTTTGTTTGTTGCTTGGGAAAAAGAGTGCGTCCATTTCTAAAGTCCGCCTGTCCATAGCATTGTGCTCTCTATAGCCATCTGCTTTTTGAATAGCCGCTTTTACCGTGAGACTGTTTTTTTCACTCAACTGATTGAAAATAACGTCAGCTTTTTGCATTCCGTAAGAACCTGCTGTGGCTGCTGCTTGAATGGTATTGTTCAAATCGCCCGGCACCGTGCTTTTGAGTTTTATTACCCCGCCTGTTCCTGCGCCATAAATACTACTCGCGGGGCCTTTAATGATTTCAATTCCAGAAATATTATTGAGGTCCAGTAAGTTGATAAAGGTATTTCCTCCGGGCTCGGTAAAGGGGATATCATTCCAATAGACCTTTACATTTCGGACGCCAAAAGGAGAACGCACCGAACTTCCACGAATAGAAATACGATAGCTGGCTCCGGCCCTTTCTTCGAAACGAATTCCTGGAACAGAATTAACGGCTTGAACCAAAGAGCTTCGATCGAAGCGCTGTAAGTCTCTGAGGCTAATGGTCGAAATGGCACCCGCTTGCTCACTAAGGTCAGCGTTTTCTAAAAAGCCTTCTACCTCTACGCTTTGTAAAGCGGTTGTGTTTGGTGTAAGCGTAATGGTTTGCCAAGAGTCGACTGCCACTTCAATTTCTATGCTTTTAAAGCCTACATGCGTAATATTAACTTTGCTATTTTGAGTGATTTCTAGCACTACAATGCCTCGTTGGTCGCTTATCTTCACCTGACTTGTGCCCAGCACATAAACCAAGGCACCTTCTACCGGTTCGGCATTCTTACCTAAAAGTATTATTCCAGTTTGGCCTGTTGCCAAAAAACTTATGCTTAAAAAGAAGAGCGCCAAAATCAAATGCGTGAATTTCATGATTTGTTTTGATCCCCAAACTTCCTTAGCCATTGCTCCATAATTTTTCACACTCGAAGATCGGATTTTTTGTGGATTAGGGAATATGCTTTAGCTTACATTATCATCAATTAACTGCATTTCATGAAAAAGGTATTTTTCTCTCTACTCGCACTTTTGTTGGCGCTATCTGTTCAAGCCCAAAGCGATGTGTACTTTGCTTCAACTCCAAGTTTAAACCCCGATGGTTCCGAAATCATTTTTTCTTACGATAGTGATTTGTGGAAAGTGGCTGCAAATGGCGGTACCGCCACTAGAATTACTGCGATGGACGGGAATGAAAGTTATCCCCGGATAAGTCCTGATGGCAAGTGGATTGCCTTTTCTTCGGAACAATATGGAAATACGGACATTTACCTAATGCCTTATGGCGGAGGAGAAATTAAGCAACTCACCTTCAACTCCTCTAGTGATCAAATGGAAACTTGGTCGTGGGACAGTAAAACCATTTACTTTCAATCGAGCAGATACAACAGCCGATCAGCCTACTCGGTGAGCATTGATGGAGGAACGCCAAAACGCCTTTTCGAACATTTTTTTAACTGGCCACATAACTTGGCCATGCACCCTGATGGCTCAGTTTATTTTAATGAAAGCTGGGAAAGCAGCAGCCAAGTGGCACGTAAGCGTTACAAAGGAGCTTTTAACCCAGACATTAAATCATATAACCCTAAAACAGGGGAGTTTAAAACACACACAGACTATATAGGTAAGGACATGTGGGCTACGATTGACCGCAAAGGCAACCTATATTTTGTGTCGGATGAGTCGAACGAGCAGTACAATTTGTATGCTTTTCAAAACGGAAACAAAACCCAACTCACCAGTTTTAACACTTCCATAAAAACCCCTCAGGTAAATGCTAATGGTGGAAAAGTGGTGTTTGAAAAAGACTACCAATTGTATGTTTACGATGAAGCCAGCAAGAAAAGTGAGAAGGTGAAGATTTCTATTTTTCAGAACTCAACACTGGCCAAAACCACCAATTTCAACACAAAAGGAAATATTTCTGCTTTTGATGTTTCTGCAGATGAAAAGAAAATGGCCTTTGTTTCTAGGGGCGAACTCTTTGTTTCCGATATCAGTGGGAAATTCATTAAGCAAATTAAAACCAATGAAAAGGAAAGGGTAACTGAAGTAAAATGGCTTAAGGACAACCAAACCTTGCTGTACACCCAAACGGTAAAGGGCTATACCAACCTATTTACCATTGATGCATCAGATGACGAAGCCAAGGAAAAGAAGCTGACGCAAGATGACCAATCGGATAGAAACTTGGAGTTAAATATGGATAGAACGCAAGCAGTTTATTTCAGTGGAATTAATGAAGTGCGTTTGCTTGATTTGGCCACTTTGAAAAGCGAGACGATTGCTAACGAAGAGCTCTGGGGACTTTATAACTCACAGCCAAGGTTTTCTCCCGATGGTCAATACATTGCCTTCAATGTGAAAAATGATTTTGAAGATGACATTTATATCTACCACCTACCTACCAAAAAGTTAACCAATTACACCCAAACAGGCATAACAGAAACCAGTCCGTTTTGGGGGCCAGATGGCAAATACCTCTATTTTGTTTCGAACCGAACTAAGCCGAGTTATCCTTTTGGTTTGGAAGATGGCCGTGTGTATCGAGTGTCGCTTTCTCGTCATGAAGACGAATATAAATCGGATAAACTAAATGAGGTTTTTGAAAAGAGCGACAAGAAGAAAGACAGTACCAAAGTAGTCGTCAACATTGATTTTGATCAGAATTGGTTAAGAAACTTAGAGCGAATCAGCCCCAACTTCGGCACACAGAGTAACCCGAATGTTATTAAGTCGGGCGATAAAACTTATGTGATTTATTCCTCTAATCACGATGAAAACCAACGCGGTCTTTGGATGACTACCCTCGAAGATTTTGAAAGGAATAAGACGGAGAAAGTAGCGGGTTCAAATAGAGTCAGTAGCGAAATTATTACGGTGAAAAAGAATCATTATCTAGTTAATGGAGGCTCCATTAGTAAGCTCAACTTGAGCCAAAACAAGCTTACGGATATTGAAACGGATTTCACTTTCAGAAAGTCGCTAAGAAATGAATTTGACCAAATGTATGATGAAACCTGGGCTGGTGTTGAGGAGAATTTTTACAACGAAACTTTCCATGGAGCCGACTGGGCTAAGCTCAAAACCCAATACGCTCAATTTCTTCCTCATGTAAAAAGTAGAACTGAATTACGAGTACTCCTCAATGATTTATTGGGTGAATTGAATTCTTCTCACATGGGGTTCAATTCTGGCGGAGGTGAAGAGCGTACCTATTACAACACCCAGAGCTTAAACCTAGGCGTACTTTTCTCGAATGAGAATCCGTATGAAATTACCAAAGTGGTGAGCGAAGGTCCTTCCGATTATTCAGATAAAAACATCAGAAAGGGGGATGTAATTACCTCTATCAACGGAGAAGCCATTAACCCGAAAATGAATCGGGAATATTACCTTTCCAAACCTTCAGTAGATGAAGAAACTACGTTGGGCATACAAAGAGGAAAGGAGAATTTGGAAGTGAAAGTCCATCCATCGAGCATGGGCGCACTGAGAAATAATCTGTATGACGAATGGATAGCCGACAACCAAAAACGGGTGGATGAAGCCACAAAAGACCAAGTGGCTTATGTACATATGAAGAATATGAGCACGGGTTCACTGGAGGAATTTTTAATTGAAATGACGTCTGAAGGCTATAATCGGGATGGGCTGATTTTGGACTTGAGATACAACACGGGAGGAAACGTTCATGACGAAGTGCTTAAATTTCTTTCTCAAAAACCTTATTTAAAATGGAAATTCCGAGAAGGGAAACTTACCACTCAGGCCAATTTTGGTGCTGGCGCCAAACCGATGGTATTGCTCATTAATGAGCAATCATTAAGTGATGCAGAAATGACAGCGGCTGGCTTTAAAGAATTGGGTTTGGGTAAAATTATTGGTACTGAAACCTATCGTTGGATCATTTTTACTAGCTCGGCTGGATTGGTGGATGGCTCATCCTATCGACTACCATCGTGGGGTTGTTATACTATGGATGGCAAAAATCTAGAAAGCGAAGGCGTGAGTCCAGATATTTTGGTGAACATGAATTTTAAAGATCGCCTTAATGGAAACGATCCGCAATTAGATCGCGCAATTGAAGAAGTGATGAAGCAAATCAATAACTAATGAAATCCTTTAAGCTCTTCGACTCAAAGCAAGCGTTGGAGCAAAGTATGGGAAGTGAATCTCGCAAGATTGTCCGAATTGGAGATAAAAGGATTTGCTTAGTATTAAATAATGGAGAATTCCATGCGTTTGACCATCTTTGTCCACATAATCAGCACTCATTATTAGAGGGGACAATTAATTATCAAAACGAAGTGGTTTGTCCGCTCCATTCGTATCGGTTTAGTTTGAAGGATGGAAGCGAATGCGAGCAGCGAACAAGGCCATTGAAAATTCATTCTTTAAAAATTAAGAGCGATGGTGTTTTTTTGGAAGTCAATGACTGATTACAGGATTAAAAACTAATTCGTTAATATTATTACAATTTTGGCAGGTTCATTATATATTCTACAACCCATAGAAAACCCAAAAAGGGTGATGTCTCTAGATATTTTGAGGGGCTGCGGAGTGCTCGGCATTTTACTGATGAGCATCCAGAGTTTCTCAATGCCTCCTTCTGCTTATTTCAACCCGACCTCTTTTGAAAACCTTGAAGGCATCAATTTCTATGTTTGGCTTTTGAGCCATGTTTTTGCCAATGAAAAATTCTTGGCTATTTTGGCAATGCTTTTTGGAGCAAGTATTATAATGATCTCTCAAAAGGCAAAAAAGGAACATTTGCGGTCTAGCAATTTACAGTACCGCAGGCTTTTTTGGTTGTTGATCATTGGCGTGTTTCATGCCTACTTGCTTTGGTACGGAGACCTTCTGGTGGCCTTTTCTATTTGTGGCTTCTTTATGTTTGCTTTCAGAAGTAAGAGCAAGATTTATCTTTTTAGAGCGGGGATTATCTTTTTGATTCTTGGCTCGGCTCTAAAACTTTTACTTGCCTATAGTATTCCGTTTTGGGAAGCTGGACAGTTTGAACAGCTTGAATTGGAAGTATGGAATCCAACGGCAGCTGCTATATCTCACCAAATTGATTACTATACTAGTGGTTGGGAAAGGCAAATGCTGGTAAGGGCGCCAGAAGCTCTGAATATGCAAACAAAGGTGTTTTTATCCGAAATATTTTGGAAGGTGAGCGGGCTGATGTTATTAGGAATGGCTTTTTATAAGAAGGGAGCTCTTACCACAAAACAATCCAAAAAATACCTTTCTAAAATGGCGATTTATGGCATTGGGGTTGGTTTGCCAATGGTCGTGGGTGGTGTTCTCCTCGATTTTCATTACCGTTGGGATTTTGAATTGAGCTACTTTTATTTTTATCAGTTCAATTATTGGGGGAGTGTTCTGTTGGCCATAGGTTATTGTGGTGTTGTTGTTTTATTCTGTAAAATATCAACACGCAGCTTTATTGCCAGAAGCCTTTCCGCTGTTGGCCGAATGAGTCTTTCAAATTACTTGATGCAGTCCATTATCTGTAGTTTTATATTTTATGGGCATGGCTTGGGTCTCTATGGTGATTTAGATCGCTCGGCTCAGGGAGTGGTTGTACTAGCGATCTGGATTTTTCAGATAGCCTTTTCTACTATATGGCTAAGCTACTTTCAGTATGGGCCGTTTGAATGGATTTGGCGTTCACTCAGTTACGGCCGATTACAGGCCATCAGAAAGCTGGACTAAACAGCAGATTTAGAATCTATCAATTCATCCTGCGTATTTGACTTTACTGCAAAGTTGAACCCTTTATGTATTCCATAAGCTCCATACTCTCCCGATTTGCTAAGGGCCAAAAAGCCAACTTGTAAATCCATATAGTTGTTTTTGTACTTTCT
>CAXBPM010000156.1:0-7465 GCA_963977345.1 uncultured Roseivirga sp. | reverse complement strand
GAACTGTCCAGAAAAATTAATCGATATAAGCCAAATTAGATAAATCTTGATATTGCAAAACTTGATTTGAGTAAACAGCTACCTGGCCCGAGTTTAACGAATATTGTGGGTTTGTTGGGCCATAAAGAATAATTGATGGCACATTAAACACCCAAGCGGCTTGCTCTGCAAATGAGTTTACTCCGATCATCAAGGTTGAATGTTTTAGCAATAGAAGACTCTCCTCAATAGATGTTTTTCCCCTAAAATCAATAACACCATCAATGAACGGATTTTCAGGTGTGCCTATCTGATAAACAAGCTTTCCATTGTCATTAATCTTTCTCACCAATTCTCCCCATTTTTCATGGCTCCAATTCTTCTCCTCAAACCATCCTCCAGCATAAGGTTGAATCACAACATATTTTTTCCCTCTGATATGCTCGAACATGAACTGCTCGAGCCTGCTTTCATCAATAGAAAGAAGACACTCGTTTTTCCATTCTTTTTCAACTCCGGCTAATTCAGCCATGATTTGTGCGCAATGAATAGGTTTCCTGAATGACCAAGGGAAAAAATCATAATGAGTATAGCTTAACCAAATCACAGGGAAGGTTAGAAATGAATTCTTTTTCAACGCATGGCCCTTAAAAATTTCAGGAAAGCGAGCACTTATGAAGAATTTGGTCTTTGGATACTTTTGCTTTAGCAACAAAACTACAGAAGTAGCCATAATTGCATCCCCCAAGCCACCATCTCTCACTAAAACTACTTTTCTAACACCAAACACATAGATGAAGGCCAAAGACAACTTGGTGACAAGATATTTCCTTGCAGCTGAAAAATGCTCACGAGTGCTATACGGCCTATTTGATCTCATTATCTAATGATAACTTCATATTTATTCCTTTGGTAAATCGACTCTGCATAACCAATAAACCACCATGAGATTAAAGATACATATATATATGCCTCTCCATTTGCTGTAAACAAAGGTAATAGAAGCCCGAATTTGACTGAAGCCGCAACAAATGGAACGACTGCTTCTTGCCTGCTTCTTGATAGGCGAAATGCTCTCCAAGAATCTCTTATACCAAAAAATAACATCCCTATATAAAGTAATGCTCCAAGAAAGCCCAGTTGAACACCATAGATTAAGTATTGATTTTCCCCTCCTACAATCAAACTTTCTTCAACCCCTCCTGCATTGCCGCTCATTGCTAGCCCAATTCCCATGGGGTCAGACAACATACTCTCTACTGCTTTTAGCCAATCTACAATATGAGTCATGCTGGAAGAGTTTTGAAATGAAAGCGTATCGACAACAAAATACCGTACCTCATCAGCGGCAAAAAACATAATATACAAAGCTATACCTACAGCAACTGCAATAGCGGCTTTTAGGATTTGATAGTACCTCATTAAAAAGGCTATAAATATGAGCATTAAAAAAAATGCTACAAATGAAGCTCTAGAGTATGCTAATAGTACACAGATAAATGAACAAGCGAGTATAACAAAGTACTTACCCTTATTCGTTTTATAAGGAACTGAAAGTAAATAAATAGTACTTAAGGCCACTGAAATGAGCATAGATGACGAAAGCTCCAATGGGTTAGCGAAAAACGATCCATATCTTGGTCGGCCACCTTCTGCCTCAAAGGTCCAGTTAAGACCGTAAGTTCCAACTGGTTCTAAATCCTTTAAGTGTAAGTTATACTTGGCATAGCCGACTAAGGTATGAAAATGAGTTCCGAAAACCCTTTCCAAAACAACGAGCCCGCAGGCTAAAATAGTTACAATAAAAATGACATTGAAAACTCTATCCCAATACTTAAACTCAATTTTGATTTGGCGGCCGAAAAAGTAAAAGATCCCTATTAACAGGATATTCTTTAAATAAACAGCTTTATTGGTAAATGTAGCTTCGCCAATACCCAATACAAAGAAGATAAAGGAGAGCGCGAGAAAGGAAAGAAAGAGGCCGTCCAGAAAAGATATTTTCCATTCTCTTTTTAACACATTTTTTTGGCCAGATATCCAGACACCAAGGGCACCAAAGATGATTACCTCTTTAGAATACTGAATCAAATTAACTAAAATAGGTAATTCAAAGGCATCGTAATTAAAGGTTAAGAAAAGTGCGTAAACAGGAAAGAAGATTACTGAAAAGAGTAACACAAACTCAAACTTACCCCTTAAGACAGCATCAAGTACATAGAAAAACAAAATGGAATAAAGGATTAAAAGAAATGTAGCAATGATAGTCATTCGCTTATTTTATCATCAACTCAACGCGTGATCGAGAACTCAATACTTCAGAATAAAGATTAATCAGGTTTTCATAGCCTTTCTCTTCGGTATATTTTGCTTTGTAATCTACATATGCCCTTTCCCCAAGTTGGTTTACCAATGCGGAATCCTGTTCCATCAATTCAATGGCGTCTATCAACTCACTTTCTTCTTCATATTTAAGGCCATTGACGCCATCATTGATCATAGAAGCCATGGCACCTCTGTTTCTAGAAATTACTGGTTTTTTTAATGAAAAAGCCTCAAGAATAACCATTGGCATTCCCTCATAATATTTGGAAGGGAAAAGAACGGCTTTACACTTTCTCATATTTTCCAAAACAACATCTCGGTTTCTTTCCCCTAAGTGTTTCACATTCTTAAACTCACTGAATATCTCTGGATTATCTGATTTACCAATAAGAACGAAATTGGAATGTGAATTTCTTCTAAACAAATAGAGCAAATCCTGAAGTCCTTTTGAATCGTTGAGTCTGCCCACAAATAGAAAAAAATCTTCCCGAACAGTTTCTAAATTATTCTCAGCTAGAAAATTCGGTTTCACCACAACTTTCTCTTTCAACGACTCTCCAAAAACTTTCTCCTTCTGAAACTCAGTTAAGCATACGTATCGGTCAATCAAGTTATCCCAGGTCCCTCTATTTCTATGGTATTGGATTACATGAGCCTGAGCAGCGGTTGCAAAATAGGAATCTCTATAACACTTAAATTTAATAGAATTGTAAAGACTCTTATTCAAACATTCTTCACACACCTCTCCATTACGAAATAGAAGGCTATTTGTACACACCATTTTGTAATTATGCAGGGTCTGCACAACTGGTACATTCTTAGATTTACAGATTTCGTAAACAATCGGGGTAATCAAAGGAAACGTATTATGTACATGACAAATATCTGGCGCCTCGTTTTCAATAAATTCTTCTAACTCCTTTCCAATGGACTTAGAAGAATGAAGAGACCCTAATATTTTGAGTTTATCTAGTTTTGAATATTTATCCAAATCAGAATTATCCTTAATAAACTGAATTACAGAATGCCCATGACGTTCCAGTATCTTTTTCTCTTCCTCAACAACGGTCTCTTCACCCGTCTTTCCTTTATATATATTGTGAACTTGGAGGATTTTCATTGAATCTAGCTTATCAGACAATAGCTTGTATGGGTAATAGAATTATTAAATATTATTAACGAAAAACCGTTTCTAAGTCAATTCAATAATGACTACTTGGTTAATCCATCTCGCAGACCTTTAAGCACAAACTTTAGCTTGACAAATCTTCTGCGCAGAATAAAGTACCCAATATACCCACTTATCTTCAGTACTTGGTTTGCCCAAGAACCAATTTTATTTACCCCTTTCGCATACCTTTTTACCATAAACAAGTGATTCCGAACCACCATATAATGCGTGAAGGGAGAGACGTTACCTTCATTATGATCCTTACGATTTAGGTTAGACATACCTACTTCATGATAGATCTTGGATTTAGGCTCGTAACGCAAGCTATAACCCAAATTCCTTATCTTAAATGACCAATCACTATCTTCATAATAAATAAAGAACTTGTCATCAAGCAATCCAACTTGCTTTACAATACTGCTTCTCACAAGAAAGCAACAGCCTGTTATCCAATCCACGTCAATTGGTTCGTCATACTGACCTTTATCTTTCTCGTCCAACCCTCTCGTTTTTGACAATGAAAAGAAGGCATTAAACAAACCTCCTGCATTCCAAATCACATCTCTTTCTTGATTGTACATAATTTTGGGTTGGACAGCTCCAAGAGAACTATCATTTACGAGAGTATTCGTAAGTATAACAGCAAAATCGGGTGTTACAATAGTATCGTTATTAAGCAGCATAATAAGATCCATTCCCAGATCTAAAGCATACTCGATTCCTGTATTGTTTCCTCCTGTAAAACCCAAATTCTCGCCATTCTGTAGTATTGTTACTTCTGGAAAATCACTTTTTATTTGAGCCACTGAATCATCATTGGAGCCATTATCTACTACAATTACCTCAAAATTGCTGTACTCAAGCAATCTCAAAGATTCCAAACAATTCGTGGTAACATTAAAGCTATTCCAATTAACTATGATGATGGCTAATGAAGGTGAACTGACCAAGTCAGATTGACTCATTTCTAAAGGTATTTGTATGTAAAAATCTATATTTTTGACACTCAGTATAGAAGTGGCAAAGATGACAAAAAATCACGATTATTTAGAATTTCCAGACATTCACAAATATGCCATTTCAGAAAATCTAACTGAAGAGGTTTTAGTCAAGGCCTTCGGTGTTGAAAAGCACTACCATCGCCTGTTGCTTAATGAAAAGGATTTTGATAAGCGAATGCAATTATATGACGAATTTTATTCGCAGCTTATCCCTATATATGGCAGAGATACAAGCTCAATCGATGGAATAAATCTTAAGGATAAATATGTAAAACTATTTTCGAAAGAATTGGAGAACGCTTCAGTTATAGACTATGGCAGCGGTCAGGGACATATGCTTCAGAGCATTGACAAACAGCTTAAAACGAAAA
This sequence comes from uncultured Roseivirga sp., assembly GCA_963977345.1. Classification (GTDB taxonomy): domain Bacteria; phylum Bacteroidota; class Bacteroidia; order Cytophagales; family Cyclobacteriaceae; genus Roseivirga. The sequence continues at coordinate 2,618 of CAXBPM010000156.1, read as the reverse complement.
GCCTTACTGGAATAGATGTGGTAATTCCAGAAGATCTAAAGTCTCATAAAAGAATCCGTTTCATAGAATCGAATATTATCAATCATGAGTTCGAAGAACAATTTGACGTGGCTTTTTCAGATAATGTATTAGAACACCTTGTGCCACAAGATGCCCAAATCCATCTAGAGAATATTTTCAAGAACTTAAACCCTACAGGAAAGCTCATTATAATTATGCCGAATAAACTCTTCGGCCCTTGGGATGTTACTCGTATAAAAGATTTTTCTCAGTCTGGACAGTTAGCTGCACAGGGCGGCCATGTAAATGAATCTACACATACTGAAATGGCAAGGCAACTTAAAAGGATTGGCTTCAAGGAAGTTTCAACTATTTTGCCCATTCCAAAACTCAAATATTCTCTCTTCAAAAGAGTAAGAATAGAGACTCAATGGATAGAAAGGATAGAAAATAATCCAGTGCTGCTAAAGTTATTTCGAAGTGTTAAAGTACGTGGTGTATGTCAATTAAAGTTTCCAGTAACTTTAATTGCTAAAAAATAACGGTCTCTATTTAATCTAAAGATTTAGCCTTTTCAGCAGTTTTCCAAAAGTCATAAATACCCTTTTCCAATTCATATTCTGACCAAACGAATCGGTCTCTATTCGGTTGTTGTTGTGCCCATTCCCACATAACTAACAACCCTGTTCTTAAGTCTGTCTTGTCCTTAAACTCTAAAATTTCTACTGATTTCGTCCAGGTAGGATGCGCTTTACTCACTTCATGCCGCTGCTCAAGAAAGGCCGTATTGCCTCCTCCCATAACTTCTTTTAAAATCTCATTTGCTTCAAGGATTGAATACTCAATAGCAGAACCAAGATTTATCACCTGCCTAGAGGCAGATTCGAATGTCGCTGCATTCCAAAGGGGTTCTAGAATATCGTCTATAAAACTGAAAGCTCTTTTCTGACTTCCATCTCCGAAAATACTTAAGGCTTGGCCGTTAATATATTGATGCATCCAAATGCCTAAAACATTTCTATACGTATCCCATATGTTCTGCTTGATCCCATAAACGTTATGAGGGCGTATGATGCACCAGTCCAGATCATGTTGTTCACCCGCCACTTGAATATCCATTTCACAAGCGTACTTAGCAATGCCATATGGATCGATAGGCGCAGGTTGATGAGATTCATCAAAAGGAGGTGTTCCGTTCCCATAAACTGCCATAGAGCTAGTGAAGATCAATCTTTTTACTTCAAACCGAATACATTCATTCACAATATTGGCAGTCGCTACCAAGTTGTTTTGATAGTTATACTTCCTAATAAAAGGAGAAAGCCCTTCGGCAGCATATGCCGCAAAATGAAATACATATGTTGGTTTATGGGTCTCAAAAATGTCTTTGATTTGGTTGGAGGTGCAATCAACAGCATAAAACTTAACCCTATCGTCTATATTATCCTTAAATCCACCACTGAGGTTATCAATTCCAATCACTTCATAGTTTGGTCGGTTTATCAGAATCCAATCGGCCAAACGGCTTCCTAAAAGCCCCGCCACTCCAGTGATAACTACACTCTCTCTCATAATAATATTTTAAAAAACGAGCCTCCTAGCCCATTATTAAGTCACAAACATACGTCTTATTCTTTTTTTGACTCAGTTGTTTAGCAATTATTCAATTGCCACCCTCTTTAAAAAAAGATAGTGAACAATGAAGCTAAAAAGTTCTGCTAATAACAGCGCTACAGCTAAGCCATATCCACCAAAATAATAACTGCCCAACATAGCAATAACAAGCATAAAAATGGCCGTAATCCAAGTGGCTTTGGCTAAAATTTCTTTCCGTTCTGCTACTAAAATTTTAATCATATTGGCAATATTCAACATCCCGAAAAACGGAATAAAACATAATATCCTTAGTACATTCGCGCTATAATCAACATACTCCCCACCCAAAATTAGGATGATGTACGGGGAAAATATTGCAAACCCCAGCCCAACTGCAAAGGTTAGTACCAGACCGCCTTTGTACGCTTTAAATAAATACTTGTCAAATTCAGATTTATCCTCATCATAAAGTCTTGAGGCATTCTGTAGAATAGATTGGGCTAAAAAAACAGGAATCATTCTCAATAAAAAGGCTACCCGCTGAGCCAAGTTATATCTCCCTAACTCTGTGTCTGAAACAAAGTTGCTTAGAATCAGCAAACCTCCATGAACTGAAATATGTCCACCAATTGTTGAAAGAAAAAATTGAAAATTTTCCTTAATTCTTGAGTATACCTTTGCTAGACTAACCCAATAAAACTTTAATCCCCATTTTCTATATACAAGCCCCAAAAGCCCCAAATTCACTAGGAATGAAGAGGTGCCGAACAAAAAATTAACCCATTTAGCATCACTCTCTTGTTTCACTACTACAATCACAGCAATCAAATAAAACAGCTTAGATATAGCATTCGCAACTGAGACCATGGATAGCTTGTCGAGCCCCTGCAAAATAAACATCGGAAATAGGGCTTCACTCACCAAAATTATTAAAGAGAGTGCAAGAATAGAGGAATAGCCAGAGAAGAAGTTGAAGCCATAAATTGCTATTATAATTACCAAACTGAGCACAACAGCCAGTG
>CAXBPM010000155.1:0-7468 GCA_963977345.1 uncultured Roseivirga sp. | reverse complement strand
ATGGATCCTAAAGAAAATGACAATATGGTGAACCTGCTCAAAATTCCATTTCAACCTTATCGGGTTCCAGAGGAGGTACAAGTTCAAAACCTTATCCCAAAGAAATAGATGAAGCTTTCTCTCGAACAAAAAACAATTCCTTATTTAACCACTCAGTTTGCTCAAGCAGGCAAGGTGGTTTTTGTTTCTATTCGACCAGAAAGAGGAGAACTGCCTCAGGCTGTGCAAGAAGTTAATGCTATTGAAGGAGTAGGTTTAGAAGGCGATCATTACGCATCGAAAGGAGGGAAGCGGCAAGTGACGCTGATTCAAGCTGAGCATATAAAGGCTGTGGCTTCTATGGTTGGCCAATCTGAAATTGACCCCTTATTATTGAGAAGGAATATTGTTGTGGAGGGAATTAACCTTCAATCCTTAAAAGGGAAGAAGTTCCGAATCGGGAATGCAGTGTTGGAACACACAGGCGATTGTCACCCTTGTTCCAGAATGGAAGAAAACTTAGGGAATGGCGGCTATAACGCCATGCGTGGGCACGGAGGAATAACCGCCAGAATCTTAACCTCTGGTTTGATTTCTTTGGATGATGCGCTTAGTCCAATGGAGCAGCCTCAGGAATCTCCTTCACCAAATCCACATTCTGCGACTGGTCAGGGCCCCCTGCCATAATTAAGGTGCCTCTGGTGCCATCATTGGCTTCGATCACAAAAATCTCCTCCTCATCACCCGGATCCGTCATCCCATCAAAGCGGAAAGTATCTACAATTTTGAGCTGGTAGGGGGTATATTCTCTCTTGCTGGCTGTCGCTACAATATTTTTCTCATTGGCAACAAATTGCTCCTTAAAGCCTTTTTCACTCAATTCTGCCAATACCTGCGAAAGTGTTCTATCGTTAGTTTCCATAATTCATTTTTTAAATTTGTTCTTACATAACCTTTTATAGGCCATAGGGTTTTAAAGAATAGAGATTAGTGCGGTTTTGAAACTTTCTAGCAACATTCTTTTGTTGAAGATGTTTAGAAGCTGTAGAAAAGACCGTACTTTCGCAGACTAAACAGGAAGGCAAACGGCCTTTCTTATTTACATGGGGCCGACTGGAATTGACAGTAGGTGTAATTCAAGTGTAAGCATGCAGGGAGTTGTCAGTATTTCCCTTAAATAAAACTTTCACATTTATAATTGGCGAAAGACAATTTGCCCTTGCTGCCTAATTAAGAATTAGTAGCAATGTGTCTCTCTCACCCTCTGTTCTGCCGGGTGGGAAATCGAGGCATCACACGCAGAACTGGCCGTTTCTAGGTGTCGTGATAGAAGCGGTAAGATCAATTGCGGATAAGGTGTGGATTAGGTTGGTTGCTGACCTTGCTACACTCGAAAAATAATCAGCGAATAAGCATGTAGAAGGCGCTTCGTGTTCCTTATCTGGACGAGGGTTCGAACCCCTCCGGCTCCACCTTCGCCCGCCATAGCTCTTTGGAGCGAAGGCGGGCTTTATTTTTATCCACCGAAGCCTTAGCGTAGGTGGATTATTAGTTTGGGTTAAAGAAATAATTTAACCTCTTTTTATTTGAATAATTGATTTCCTTCAGTATTGTTTAATGCTACATTTGGTCGGTATTATAGGTTTTAATCTGTTAAAATAGATCTTAAGTCTATAACCATTCCCGCTACTAATGTTGTATTTGAGTAAAAAAATTATCTTTAAAGATGTCTGAAAAAGGGAGTGTTTTTCAAAAAGGAGGAGGAGGAACTAATTTTGAGCAGCTGGTTCAAACCGCTTTTGCAAGCAATCTCATTATTCGTGGAAATGCTCCAAGCATTCCTACTAATGAGATAATAGAAGTAGCTTTTCAAACTACTAACAGAGGCTACGAAACTGATGATCTGCTGATCGTTGCCAAATCTAAAACTGGTGAACACAGACTACTCGCTCAGATCAAACATAACCTGACGTTCTCCATAAATAACGACCTCTTTAATGAAGTCATGTCCGCCTTTTGGAAGGATTTCAATAATGAAAAGACATTTGACAAAGTCAATGATCGTCTTCTTTTTATCAAGAGCGGATTAAATGGCAAAGAGCGATCTAATATAAAACCTCTTTTTAATTGGGCAAGAACCCATGCGACTGCGGCAGACTTCTTTTCAGAAGTCAACAGGCTGAAACTTAAAAAAGATAGCCTGAATATCTTTAATGATAGCCTTAAAAGAGCCAATGGGAATAAAACTGTGAGCGAAGAAAGTCTGTGGGGGTTTCTAAGGTGTGTGGATGTGCTGGAATATGATTTGCTTAACGAAACTAGTAAAGACAAGGCTTATTTTTTGAATTTGATCAAACTCTCAAAAAACAAGAGTAGCTCTCGGAGCGATGATGATATCTGGAATGATATTCATGATTATGTCTCTCGCTTGAACAAGGATGGAGGAAGTATAACCAGTGAAAGTATCCAGAGTCACCCAATCTATCAAGATTTTGACCTTAGTCGTATTCACCCCCACTTCAACTCTATTGGGAAACTGGTAAGTGATAGTGAAGTCATCTTAAAACCATTAAAAAGTACCATTGGCCATTTTCATTTACCAAAAAATGATACCTATCAGGCTATTGTAGAATCGGTTGGTCATTTTCAACTTACAATGGTTACTGGTAAGCCGGGAGCTGGGAAATCTGCGGCTGTAAAAGATGTTCTAAATAATGAATTCCAAAATGCCACTACCTTCGTATTCCGGGCAGATCAATTCAATACGCCTCATCTGACTCAGGTTTTTACTAACCAAGGGATAATCGAGAAGATTCAGGACATCTTTTCAATACTCTCTTTAATCCCCGAAAAAATTCTGGTCATTGATAGTTTAGAGAAACTATTGGAAGGTGATCCTGAAAATGCGTTTAAACAACTTTTGGCATTACTCAAAGAATACTCTGACATAAAGATTGTCGCGACTGTGAGAAGGTACTCGGTAGACCTAATACAGCAAAAGTTTGGAATAGATCAATCTGCTGTTAATGTTATAGAAGTCCCTAATCTTAATCAGGAAGAGTTAGAAGAGGTTGCCAGAAATTTCCCACAACTTCGAAGTGTGCTCCAAAACCCCCAAATAAGTAGGCTTTTGGAAAGTCCTAAATACTTAGATTTTGCTCTTTCGGCTCTTTCAAAATCAACAGAAGATTTTTCTAAAATCTCCCTTATCGAATTTAAAGAGCAGCTTTGGAATACTTTAGTAAAAGACATTTCGACCCGAACCAAAGGCTTTTCTGCTAAAAGAGAGGATGCTTTTATGGATATAGCAGTCAACAGAGCCAGACAAATGAAACTCTTTGTGAAAGCTGGATCTGTTGACGAGGAAGCTATAGATCTTTTGGAAAATGATGAAATCATCTTTCAAGATGGTTTCAATAGGCGGTATTCTCCTTCTCATGATATTTTGGAGGATTGGGCTTTGGTGAAACACGTAGCTGCTACCTATGAAGACCACCCTCAGCCCAATGAGCTATTCAACAAACTCGGGCATGAACCTGCAATTCGCAGGGCGTTTAGATTATGGGTAGAAGATGAGATTATCCATAATGTTCATGTAATTGGCAAGCTTATTCAAGACTCATTGGATGAGATGACTATCCCAAGATATTGGGCAGATGAACTGCTCATTGCTGTTTTTAAATCGGAGAATTGCAGCCTTTTCTTTACAACCTTTGAGCAACTGTTGTTAAAGGATAAAGCGAAACTCCTGGATAGGTGTATTCACTTGATCAGAACCGCTTGTAAGCAAGGAAGTACTGAAGGAAACAATTCCTCAGTTTTATTACCCGTAGGGTCTGGTTGGGGTGAAGTCATTTACTTTGTAGAGCAACATAAAGCTGATCTGGATGATTTGAGACTTTCCATCACAAACCTACTATTTGATTGGGAGTATGGATTGTTGTTCCTGAAATCAGTTGATAAAGAAGAAGCATTAAGAGTCAAAAAGCTTGTGATTCATTTTATTTCACAAGTAGAGCAGGGAAATGAATTTTGGGAGCTCGAAAATGCTAAAAAGATAAGCTCTCGCTTAATAGAACTACTCTACAACCTCGCCCATGTTTCTAAACCGGAAATAAATGGTTTAGTAAATCGTGCTTTTCAGGGAAAAGACGAACAAATCAATTGGTGTCTCGACTCCTTTTACGAAGCTGTAATAGAGAAGTGTTTACGTGGTGTTGATACCTATAGGATAACAAGGGAAATCCCAGATCTGATAATAGAAGTTGCTTGGAGAAAATGGAAATTGGTGCCTCCAGAGAGAGAAACTGATGGCCGTAATGGAATGGGCATTTACCTCGATGACTCGTTAAGTCATGATCAATGTTGGGGTATAATGGATAATTTTTCCTACTCACCTTCGGGGATATATAAAACTCCTCTTTTAAATATACTATATGCACATCCATTAGTAGGGCTGAAATTTATTGTTGAGTTCATCAATTATGCAGTTGATTTTTATATTAACGCCAAATGTCATTACAAGCATGAGATCGTTCAAATAGAAATTGAAATCAATGACGGCATTTACATAAAACAATGGGGGAATACTGAGTTATGGCTGGCTTACCGTGGAACCAGTGTTACACATTATGTTATTGAATCTCTGTTAATGAGTCTGGAGAAATACTTTCTGTTTTTAGCCAAAACACAAACCGATACCAGCCGCAGGAATCTCCAACTCTACTTTAAATACTTGATTAAAAATAGCAACAATGTAGCGATAACCAGTGTACTCACAGGTATAGCCATCGCCTTTCCAAATGAAGTGGGTAAAGAGATGCTTCCTCTATTGAGGGTTTTGGAGTTCTATGAATGGGATTTTAATCGATACATGCAAGAACATTCTAGTTTTGCCCCATACGATGATGATATTTCATTTGCCCAAAAAGAAAGACTTGAATCCAATCAATTGCCTCATCGAACAAAATACTTGAGAGGGTTGATGGGGTTTGTACTAGAATATCAGTTTAACATTAGAACGTTAAACCCTGAAATTCACAAGGTATTTGACGGGCTTAAAACTCGAATTCAGCCCAATGATCTTATCTGGAAAAAAATATTGACCGAAATAGATATCAGAAATCACAAATTAGGTGAGTATGATAAAAGTTTAGGAGGATTTCCTATCCAACCAGTGTATGATAAAGCGGTAAGTGAGGATATGCGTGCCAGCGAGAAGCAATTTCAAGCTGAATCGGTTTTGATTAATTATTCTAGTTTGCTGAGACAGGCCATAGAAGATGGAGCGCATTTGTCTTTCAAAACCTGGGAAGACTGTTTTGATCAATATTCTAGCCAAGAACAATTCAACTTTGTCCTTGATAGACCTATTGCATTGGCAGTAGTGGGACTTAGAGACTTCAAGAGTCATTTGAAAGACAATCAGATGGAATGGTGTCTGAGTGCCATCACAGAAGCTGTCCGTAGTTTAGTGGCAAGCCAACTTGATCAAGAGTTCAATTTAACATCATCTATCAGCCTTCTGGAGAGAGATATAGCATTTACTTCTGTCCACTACGTTCTTGAATGTGTCATTGAAAAAGAAGACAGAGCCGAGATCATTTATCTTATGACTTATATGCTGATCGCGCCATTTCAACAGCAAGACATGGGAAAGATTGTTGAATACATTAGAAACACGTTATTTAAACTCATTCCAGAGGAAAGTAGACGAATTTGGATGAATCTTATCCAATATGCTAAATATAAGAAAGCCAATCCCAATTTTTACGGCAACCAAGATGAGGTAGCGCTTGAAGCCATCCGGACAAAAGAATCAGAGTTTATTAAAAACTTGAGCTTTTCTGAAAGCCTGAATTTGGAAATAGAAAAGGTTGACTTTGATCAATATGAAGCGCATCTCTTGGCGAGGGCATTTTCCATCACTCCCTATTATCTCGATGAACCCGAGTACGCTGGTTTCATAAAGCACTTCATTCCATTACTTATGGAAGACTTAAAACGAAAGAGAGCTTATTCTTATAGGAGAAATCCAGAATCGCGCAGAATTAATCATGATGATGAACTCAGTTCAGAGCTGTTTCTGTCCGAACTCCTTTTATATAACACTTCGGACTTATCACGCCAGGTTGTTGATCTGTTATATGCTCCAGTATCAGAGCTAGGTGTTTCCTTCTTAGCTGCCAAGAATTTACACAAGTTTGTCTCCCAAACCTTTGAATATGTAATCCTGAAATTATATGATTTGGGTAATACAAGTATGAAAGAATCCCAATACCTTGAAGTCGAACAGAATTTTTGGTGTCTCTGGGAGTATTTCTCTGAAAAGATCAAGAATGCTAAAAGCCCTGTGCTCCTTTCCTCACTGTTTCTCAATGTAAGATTTCTTCAAGGTAACTTTCGTGGTGACCCAAATCAAGATAGCTGGGCAATGCTTGAAAGAAACAAGTTAAGATTTAATTTGATCGTCACCGAATTCAAACATACCGGAATATCTAGTTACCTAATTGATATGTATTCTACTGTTGGGAATACTTTTCTACCAGGGGGTATTCTAACTTTAGTAGATATTTTTAAAGAACTTACTATTGAGACCATAAATTTAAATTCTCCGGCAGCAGAAAGACTGATCAAAAGGTTGTTTTTCCACCATATTTCTGATATTAAAAGTAACAAAGAACTGGTTGATGCTTTTCTGTGGTTGTTGGATAAAATGGTTGACTTAGGCTCTTCTAAGGCTTATTTATTTCGTGAGAATGTGATAACCTATAAGTCACTTGCCCATTAAAGAAGTAAGAATAAACAATAATCTTTGCAGGCAGTTAAGTCAAGCTTCTAAAGGTGACTTTTCTTTAATCCCACTTCCCGGAATAATTAATCGCCTTCAGCCTGTCTTGATAAAAAGTGTAGTAGCCAATTTTGTTTTTGTCTGAAAGGAAGCTGCGGTCTATTAAGCTTTCTATTTCATAACCGTCATTAGAACGTCACTTACTTAGTAGCGAAAAGAACTTCACTGCAGCGTAAAATCCCCTTCAGTCTCCCCTATATAGATACGTCAATTTTATATTGAATTTTTCATGTGCGTAAGTTGCTTTCTGCTTTTATTAATTTTTTGCTAGATTACCTTATCAAATAGGTATAAATCAACCCATTAACCAAATCATCATCAACCATATGGCACAGCTTAAAATCTCGAATCTCTCAAAGACTTATCCCAATGGCGTTAAGGCTTTGGATGATGTTTCACTGGAAATAAACAATGGAATGTTTGGCTTACTTGGGCCTAATGGTGCAGGAAAATCATCCTTAATGCGTACGCTGGCTTCGCTACAAGAGGCAGATTCAGGCTCAGTTTTTTTGAACGATCTTGACATTCTTAACAATCCCAAAGAGCTAAGAAGAACCCTTGGCTACTTGCCACAAGAGTTTGGTGTTTACCCACGAATAACGGCCGCCCAATTATTGGATCATATGGCAATTTTGAAAG
>CAXBPM010000154.1:0-7475 GCA_963977345.1 uncultured Roseivirga sp. | reverse complement strand
TTGCGCAAATTCAGTTTCGGAACGAATGGGTGGAAATGATGAAAACGGAATTTCCTGAAGCGCTGATTTTCGAAGCTGATTCTCACTCCGAACCTTTCGTGATTAGCCAAGGGATTTCGTTTTTAAAAGAAGCTGAAAAGGTGGTTTTATTCTTAGATTCTAATCAGAATGAGAAGCTTGGCGCTTGTGCTCCATTGATTGAAAAAGTGCTTCGGAACAAAGCCATTGCCCCTCTTATTCTGATGCTGGGGGAGCATTTAATGTTTGAGAAAATGGCGAAAATGATGAAGAAGGACGTTTTTAGGTATGAAAGTGTGGAGGAATCGTTAGTTCAAATCCATCAGTTTCTATCCTGACCACAAATTTTCAAGAGAAGGAACTGTAATTAAGCTCTAGATCCTTCCTTCGTCAGGATGAAAAACCATACAACAGTTTTCTTAGGTCGTTAATCATCTGAGAGTTAACTACTCCCCTGTTTTCTTGATTTCGAAATCATCAGCATCTAAGTGCGCTGGGAATTTGGCTCGGAAATGATCTAAGTCTTCTCGGCTTAAAGTCAGTGTTATAATCTCTTCTCTCGGAACTTCGGAACCAGAGAAGGCCAATGTTTCGCCTTTGGGTGAATAAACACCCGAATGACCGTTGTATTCTATTCCATTGCCATCCGCTCCTACTCGATTGAGTCCAGCCGTATAACTAACATTTTCTATGGCTCTGGCTTTCAATAAAGCATCCCAAGCATTGACGCGCACCGCTGGCCAATTGGCCACATAGAGGAGCAAATCGTATTCTAAATTTCGGTTTCTGGCCCAAACAGGAAAACGTAAATCGTAACAGACCATCGGGCAGATCTTCCAACCTCTCCATTCTACGATGAGGCGTTCGGTACCAAAATCGAAATGATCGTGCTCATCGGCCATTCGGAACAAATGGCGCTTGTCGTATTTTTGCCATTCTCCATTGGGCTGCATCCATATCAAACGATTGAATACCTTCCCTTCTTCCTTCACCATAAACGAACCAGCAATGACCGCATCAATCTGCAATGCCATTTGCTTCATCCATTTAAAGGTTGTGAAATTCATTGGCTCGGCCAGCTCGGTGTTTTGCATTGAAAAACCCGTCTGGAACATCTCTGGAAGTAAAACCAAATCAGTTTTGCCTTTCAGGCTCCAGATTTTCTCTTCGTAGGTAGCCAAATTGGCGCCTATTTCGTGCCAGTGGACATCGCTTTGAACAAGGGAAATTCGTAGGTCTTGCATGGGGCTAAGTTAAGGGGAGTTTAGATCAAAGAAACCGATTTTTGATTCGAAATTTGATTACTCTAAATAGCACAAAGAATTTCTGCCGCTTTGGTCAAGGTCTCTTCACTTTTAGCAAAACAGAACCTCAGCATTTTATTGTCTTCTTTGGTATCATAAAATACCGAAATTGGAATGGAGGCGATACCCTTTTCCTTCGTCAACCATTCGGCCATTTCTAAATCTGGCTTCTCTGAAATGTTTTTATAATTCAATAGCTGAAAATAAGTACCGTTAGACGGCAAAGACTCGAAGCGAGAACCTTTGATCAAATCTAAAAACAAGTCGCGTTTCTGCTGATAAAAAGCACCTAGCTTATTGTAATGGTCAGCATCTTCCAAGTAATCGGCAATGGCCAATTGGCTGGGCGTGTGCACCGCAAAAGCCATGTACTGATGTACTTTCCTTACTTCTGCAGTAATCCAATCAGGCGCCACCATATAGCCTATCCGCCAGCCTGTGACATGGAAGGTCTTCCCAAATGAGAAAGTAGCCACCGACCGCTGCCTCAGTTCTTCATGCTTTAAAATCGATTCGTGTGGCTTTCCATCAAATACAATATGCTCATAGACTTCATCTGAAAGCACGATGATATTGGTGTCTCGCGTGATCTCCGCCAATATTGCCAGGTCACTTGCATCAATCATAGCGCCTGTGGGGTTATGCGGAGAGTTGATAATGATCATCCTCGTTTTAGCATTCACCTTCTCCCTCACAGTGTCCCAATCGATAGCAAAATGGGGTTGGGTTAATGAAATAGGAATGGTTACCCCTCCATTTTGGGTAATAATGGGGTCGTAGGCATCGTAAGCCGGAACCATCATAATGACTTCATCGCCTTTCCCTACCAAGGTGGTGATGGTGGCATTGATCGCTTCTATGGCGCCAGCCGTCAAGGTAATTTCAGTTTCTACATTGACCTTTGCTCCAAATGACTTTTCGATTTTCGCTGCAATTCTTTCGCGCAGCTGCGGCATGCCCGTCATGGGTGGGTATTGGTTAAAACCTGCCTTCATATAATGATGAACTCCCTCAATTAACTCTGGCGACACCGGAAAATCAGGAAAACCCTGCGACAGATTCAAAGCATTATAGTCTTTCGCCATTTTAGACATAGTAGCGAAAATGGTAGCACCTACATTGGGCAGTTTTGAATTGATATGCATTTATCTTGGGTCTTGAGTACGTTGTATTTAACGTGTGGAAATTAGGTTTTTATGGGCTGTTAAGCAAAATGATTAGTTAAGAGGAATTAGTTAGGAGTTAAGGGGAGTGGGTATTGGGTGTGTCTCGTCCTGAAATAGGTTGACACAAATCCCCCTAACCCCCTTTTATAAAGGGGGAAAGCTTCGATTGAGCAGCTTCAGTCAACTTAAAACATTTGCGTTGCCAAGTATACCAAAGCCATATGTTTGGAAGGAAAAGATATCGCCACAACCTCCCCCTTGGTGAAGGGGGCTGGGGGATTGAAAATTAGAATTGTTAAAACTTAAATCAATTTCCCATTACCTCATTGATCTGGTAATTATTGGGCGTTGGCGGTGAAGTAGGCAAATCCCCCTACCCCCCTTTTTCTAAGGGGGAAAAGCTTCGATTGAGCAGCATTAGTAATGCTTACAACATCTGCGCAGAAACCAAAGCCATATGTTTGGAAGGAAAAGATATCGTCACCACCTCCCCCTTGGCCAAGGGGGCTGGGGGATTTAAAAAAAGGATTGAAAAATAGAATCAATTCCCCATTACCTCATTGATCCACGGCAGGTATTCGCTTACTCGGGTGTAATATTCGTACACGCCATATACCCCTTCTGGTTTTCCGGTATCACGACCATCTTGATGGGAGCTTACGCCCATGATATAGGCCTGATCGCCATCGAACCAAAGGGCAGGGCCTCCACTATCGCCTGGGCCGCTGATGCCTTCTAAAGGAAGTACATTCTCTGAGTCTGGCCCATCAAAAGTGAAGCGGATATAACTAGGTTTGGTGCCATCAATTAAGTTCTGGGCAGCCCTGAGTTTTCGGTCTTTGACAATGGCTCCGTCTACCATGCCTTTATCGCCTGTGCCTGCCCAGCCCGTGCCCGCAAAAATAATTTCTTTGCCTACTTCATCCGACTTTTCATAAAGCATGGCCAACTCTACATTGGGTACTTTTTCTTCCAATTCTATCAACGCAATGTCATGATTAACCGCTCCCCTCAGGTTATAATCAGGATGAATGATTTTTCTTTTGATGGCGTATTTTACTCCGTTTACGGTGACATCTTCTCCAACCCTTGAGCTTTCCAAAACATGACCTGCGGTAAGTATCCAATTGGCTTGAATAAATGTGCCGCAGCCTGCATTTAACCGCACGGCCGAACCACCATACTTTGCCCCCAAGGCCACGTATTCTGAATCGTCTACATCATGCCGCATAACGATTTCTTTGGGCGAACCCATCAACAATAAGCTTATAAAACTAAGTGAAATGAATGCTTTCATATTTTGAGATTTTAAACCAAAAGCCAATTTACGTAAGCACTTTCTTATTTACAACTAATTACTTAGTAGATTAATTTATACCCAAGCCACTTCAGGATTATATGATACTTAAATTGTAATTCTCTATATTGATTTATCGTAGACAAAGCTTACCTATAGCTAGTATTATTAGCCTATTATAAGGAGGTTAAATAAATTGAATGAAGTATGAATAGAAGCTATTACTCAGACAATATTTCCAATTTTATCAATGAAGATAGCTCAAGTATTTTAGGTAAGCTTACCGCAGGGTATACACTTGAAAACCTAACTATTAAACAGAGTCGAGCCTGGGCAACTCAAATTGAATTGCTCAAATCAAGTCTGTCGAAACTCGAAGATGAAAGAATCCTCTTCGAGTTCTCTATTCCGAGAATGGGGAAAAGAGCAGATAATATTATTGTTCTTGGAGACCACATACTTGTAGTCGAATTCAAGATTGGTTCTGACACTTATGATTCACCAAGTGTCAACCAAGTTGTAGATTATACTCTTGACCTCCTGAACTTTCATGAAACAAGCCATTCCAAATCACTCGTCCCAATCTTGGTAGCCACTCATGCTCCAACTATTGAAAACCAATACAACAAAGTAGGGAATCTTTATGAACCTATTCTCTGTAACGCCCAATCATTAAGGTATGCGATATCCAGAATTCAGAAAGTCAATTGTCAGAATAGCGAGACAGTGCTTAATTGGGAGGCTGGAAAATACAAACCGACACCAACTATCATTGAAGCCGCTCAAGCGCTCTATAACGGCCATAGTGTTGAAGATATAAGTAGGTATGAAGCAGGCGAAACAAGCCTATTCAATACCACGAACGCACTCAGCGAGATAATTGAACTCTCAAAATCAACTAGGCAAAAAACAATTTCTCTTGTTACCGGGGTTCCTGGTGCTGGAAAAACTCTTGTAGGACTTAATGTGACGAATGAAAGAAAGAAGATTGCTGAAGAAGAAAACGCAATATTTCTTTCTGGAAATGGACCATTAGTTACTGTCCTACGTGAAGCTCTAGCGCGTGATAGAAAGCGAGTAGCTGATGAATTAGAAGAGAAGAACGAACAAGGTAAGAAGTTCAGTATCTCAGATGCAAGAAGAGAAGTAAGACCATCTATTCAAAATGTCCACCATTTTAGAAACGACTATCTAAAAAGTAATGATGCCCCTGATGAACGGGTTGCGGTATTCGATGAGGCTCAGCGAGCTTGGAATGTTCATCAAACTTCCAAGTTTGTAAGAGAGAAGCACGACATGCCGCGATTTTCTATGTCCGAGCCGCACTGCCTCATTGATTACATGAATCGACACGAAGGATGGTGCTCAATAGTTTGTTTGATAGGAGGAGGTCAAGAAATCAACACAGGTGAAGCCGGTGTGAATGAATGGGTCCAAACTATCAAAGAGAGTTTTCCAAATTGGACCATACACTACTCTGACATGATAACAGGTACCGAAAACTACTTGACAGATAAAGATTTAATCGATTGGATTGGCGCTAACGGACGCAAGAGCAGTCATCTTCACCTTGGCGTCTCGGTCCGTTCATTTCGGTCAGAGATTCTCTCAGAGTTCGTTGAGAGCCTATTGAAATTAAAAATTAAAGAATCCAAGAAACTCTTCTGTAAACTGAAGGCCAACTACCCAATAGCCGTTACCAGAAATAGAGACATTTATAAGACTTGGCTGAATACACAGAAACGCGGAAGTGAGAGAACAGGAGTGCTTGTTTCCGTCAACGCAAAGAGACTAAGACCAGTGGGTATTGACTCCGAAAATGCTTTAAGCTCTCAATCAGATGACACCAAAATCGCAAATTGGTTCCTGAATTCTAAAGATGATGTTAGGTCATCTTTATCACTTGAAATTCCCTCGACCGAATTTGCAATCCAAGGACTTGAGCTTGACTGGGCTTGTGTTGCTTGGGGCGGAGATTTGAGTTTACAAAACGGTGAGTGGGCGTTCCAAAAGTTCAAAGGAAGTAAGTGGACTAAGATTGGTAAAGTTGAAACACAAGAGTACTTACTTAATGCGTACAGAGTATTGCTTACACGGGCGAGACAGGGAATGATTATCTTTATTCCACCTGGAGATTCAATGGATATTACGAGATTAGAGTCCAGATACGATGAGACCTTCGAATATCTTCAAGCAATTGGAATACCTGAGGTGAAAAGTATCTAGACCAAACCAAACCGTTAGCAAAATCATGGATAGAAAAAGAACGGAATTGCTTCCACCTCTGTTCGTTTTCTTCACCAACAGACCTCTGACGCCCAATGATAAAAATGAAATACCCCTTTCTATAAATAGCAGGGCTGCGATCTGAATAAATCATTAACAAAGTCAGGCTATAACCTTACTTTCAACTTAATTTTGTCAGGTTATAACCTGACTTTTTATTCCGTCTTTGTGGGTGAGAAGAGGCCATTTTAAGCTGCATCAGCTTGTTGGAGAAAACTCCAACAAGGGCGAATTGAATTTGCAAGGTCATAGCAAGGAAGCACACCAACAAAAAAAGAGCTGAATTTCTTCAGCTCCTTTTATTCTAATCAATCAAAATTCAAATCTATTTTCTTTTGCCTGGGCTATAGGTTTCTGCTGCGCGGGCTTCTACATCTTCTCTGTAATAGGCTACATCTTTAAACTCGCCATCGGCATAACGCTGGGCTTGGTCGTAGAAATGCGGAGATGCTGGATCGCCACTTTGGCCACCTGCCAACATGCTCTTGGCTTTTACTTTATCGCCAAACTCTACCACGGCCACAAAGCTATTGCCCGAAGAACCGTAAATGCGATTGGTACCCGCCTTTTTACTCGCTCCAAAAGAGGCCAATGCGCCCCATCGGGCGGAAGCCATGCCTACGGCAATACTTTCTTTATTGTCATCGTACTTCAAGTCGATGTCGCCATTCAAACGCTGGAACCTATTGATTTCGCCCCAAGGTGTATTCCATGTTCCGAAATCGGCTTCCAACTCTTTTATAGAAGCCTCAAAAATCTCAAGCCTTTCGCTGTAAGGAGAACCCGTTCCGTAATAATCCACGCGTTCGTTTCCGCTTAAACGCTCTGGGTTTTCACCCATTCTGCTGTAAAGCGAACCATAGTAATAAGCGATAGACATTGCCACAGATTCTTTCGAAGTTTTCATGTCCCAGCCACGCAGGGCATCAATGGCCGGCTTTAGGCTGCTGTTCTTCTTACTCGTTTTATCATAAGCCTCCACAACCCCTGGAATCAGTTTTTCGAAAGCTGGTAAATAAGGATCGTAAGCCAATTCGATTAAACCGTCTAAGGTGAGGTCTTTCGCTTCTTTCAGCACTTTCACCGCATGCACACCTCTGAAGTTTTCTTGGTCTGGCGCCATGTACACCGGGTAATCTTCCGGTTTCGGACTGAACTCCATGGCAGCCGTAAATGGCGTAGAATTACAGTTCTGAATCCAGCCATTGGCAGGGTTTAAGATTGTAATACTCTCATCCACCGTATGGCTTCCTTGCCAGTCGGTAGCAGGATTGCTGCCGTCTACTGGTTTAGAATAATCGAACTGAGTGTCTCTTTTTGGAATGAAGTTACCATGGTAATAAGCGATATTTCCATCGGCATCGGCATAGACCGTATTGTTGGATGAGTTGGTTCTGATGTCCA
>CAXBPM010000153.1:0-7491 GCA_963977345.1 uncultured Roseivirga sp. | reverse complement strand
ATGCCCTTGATGAATGGCTATGAGATGCTTCATGAAATAAGAAACGATTCAGAAATTCAGAAAATACCCATTGTATTTTTATCGGTAAAGAACCACGGACAGGAGTTAATTCACGGTTTGCAGTTTGGAGCAGACGCTTATATATGTAAGCCTTTCGACCTGAGCGAATTACTAGAAACCGTAGAGAAAAATTTAAACAAATAAGCCCCATTAACAGACGGTATCAAAAAACAGAAGGCCCATCAAAATGATGGGCCTTCTTAATTCTATATGAGTGATAGGGATTAACCTATAGCAACTCTTTTGAAAGTAGATACAGTTAAACCTTTGTTTACTGAATCAAGGTACTGCTGAACATTCACTTTTGGATCTTTAACAAAAGCCTGGCTCAACAAAGTATTTTCTTTGAAGAACTTGTTCAATTTACCTTCAGCAATCTTGTCAAGCATAGCCTCTGGCTTACCTTCTTGTCTTGCTATATCTTTTCCAATTTCAATTTCCTTCTCGATAACAGATGAATCAACACCATCTTTATCAACAGCAACTGGATTCATGGCTGCGATTTGCATTCCAACATCTTTACCAGCTTCAGCAACATCAGCACTACCAACGCCTGTTAAAGCTACTAAAACACCCAATTTACCTGTAGAGTGAATGTAAGAAACCACTTGGTCAGCAGAAAGTTTTTCGTAAACCGAAACTTCTAGCTTCTCACCAATTTTACCCAAAAGCTCAGTTACTTTATCTTGTACAGATATGTTACCTAAGCTAAGTGCGTTAAGCGCCTCAAGGTCGGCTGGTTTGTTAGCAATTGCAGCATCAGCGATCTCATTTCCTAAAGCTTGGAAATCACCATTTTTTGCCACGAAGTCAGTCTCACATGTAAAAGCAATAAGAATAGCTTCAGAACCATCTTCGCTAGATCTTACATAAACAGCTCCTTCAGAAGTTGCTCTGTCTGCTCTTTTTTCAGATAATTTTTGACCTTTCTTACGAAGTATTTCAATTGCTTTATCGAAATCTCCTTCAGATTCAACTAATGCCTTTTTACAATCCATCATGCCGGCACCGGTCATTTGTCTTAATTGGTTAACCTCTTTTGCTGTGATAGCCATTTGTATATATTTTAAATATTATTCCTAAAATCAGTTAGAACCATAAAATTGAGTCGTGTCTTCAACTCAAGATTATCGGTTTAAAACAAAAATTGAACACCGAAAAAGCTTCAATGTTCAATTTTTTATATGAGTTAATCTTAATCGATTTAAGCTTCTTCTTTTTTAGATTCTGACTTGTCTTCAGCTTTCGCCTCTGTCTTGTCAGCCGCTTTCGCTTCCGCCTTATCAGCAGCTATTTTTTCTTGCTCAGCCTTCTCTCTATCTTTCTCCTCTTTCTCATTCTTGCGCTCTTGCAATCCTTCTTCAATAGCTCTACCAATAGCCTTAGTGATAGTTTCTACAGACTTGTAGGCATCATCATTACCAGGGATTGGGAAATCTACTTTGTTTGGATCAGAGTTAGTATCTACTAACGCAAATACAGGAATGTTCAGCTTTTTGGCTTCGTTTACTGCAATGTGCTCTCTTTTGATATCAACGATGAACAAGGCAGCAGGAAGTCTAGTAAGGTCAGTAATACCGCCCAATACTCTTTCTAACTTTTCCTTTTCACGAGTCTTCATCAACCTTTCTCTTTTCGCAAGGTTTTTATAAGACTCTTCTTTCATCATTTTGTCGATACCTTGAAGCTTCTTCAACGATTTTCTAATCGTTGCGAAGTTGGTCAACATACCACCTAACCATCTTTCGGTTACGTAAGGCATATTTAATCTTGCAGCTTCTTCAGCAACAATCCCTTGGGCTTGTTTCTTAGTAGCTACAAACATTACCTTTCTTCCTGATCGGACAATGCTCTTAATCGCGAATGATGCTTCTTCGAGGCAATTAAGGGTTTTATTAAGATCGATAATATGGATACCATTCCTCTCCATGAAGATGTATGGCGCCATACGCGGATCCCACTTTCTCGTTAAGTGACCAAAATGGACACCAGCATCAAGTAAGTCTTTGTATTCTAATTTGTTAGACATATATAAGTTTGATAATAATTCTTATTAACGCTTGCTGAACTGGAATGCTCTTCTCGCTTTTCTTCTTCCTGGCTTCTTACGTTCAACCATTCTAGGGTCTCTAGTAAGGAAGCCTTCTTTTTTCAAAGGAGGTCTGTTTTCAGCATCAATTTCGCAAAGCGCTCTAGAAATGGCAAGTCTAATCGCTTCAGCCTGACCTTTCGGTCCGCCACCATTAACGTTTACTTTGAAATCGAAATTCCCATTTTGCTCCACGAGCATCAAAGGTTGCTTTACAATAATCTGAAGAACATCAGAAGGAAAATAATTCTCCAATGTTTTTCCGTTGATATTGAATTCACCTTTTCCAGACTCCATGTACAATCTTGCAACAGAGGTCTTTCTTCTTCCAATTTTGTTAACTATTTCCATTAACTAGCTTATTGATAATTTAACTTCCTGTGGCTTTTGAGCCTCATGTACATGCTCAGCACCTTCATAAACATATAGGTTGTTGAAAAGTGCTCTTCCCAATCTTGATTTTGGTAACATACCGCGAACGGCTCTCTCAACTAACAATCTAGATGACTTGGCCTTTAGTTGTCTCGGAGTTGTTTCTCTTTGACCTCCTGGGTAACCGGTATATCGTAGATACACTCTGTCATCCCATTTTTTACCTGTCAACTTTACATTGTCGGCATTGATTACAATCACGTTATCACCGCAATCTACATTTGGGGTATAACCAGGCTTGTGTTTTCCCCTGATCATTTTTGCAACTTCACTTGATAATCTACCTAGTGACTTTTGGCTAGCATCCACGATGATCCAATTTTTCTCTACAGTAGCTTTATTAGCCGAAACCGTCTTATAACTTAGTGTATCCACTTCGGTATATTTAATTGACTTTTAATACTTTACCTCTTCCTTTGCTTGAAAAGGGACACAAAGATAGAAGTTTGCTTTTTTAATTCCAACGTTGCCCTGTAAATAAATTAGCAGTTTTTGCCCCATATTTCTTTTTCCTCCAACATTTCGCCCTGATTGGCACTTGAATGGACTATTGAAACATATTTCGGTTGAAAGAAAAAAGAGACTTACCTACCTCTTATTTATCCGGGCGCAAATTTAATGGAAAAGTCGAGAAATCTTTGAACTCATTTTTTGAAACATCTTAGCGAAGATTTATATCTTGCAGCGATGGAAAATTTTGTTGTCTCCGCACGTAAGTATAGACCTGTTGGCTTTGAAGAAGTAGTTGGACAAAGCCACATTACTACCACACTTAAAAATGCGATCGATAATAATCAATTAGCACAAGCTTTGCTTTTTTGCGGACCAAGAGGAGTCGGCAAAACTACTTGTGCTAGAATTGTTGCCCGAATGATCAATGATCAAAACATTGAAAATCCTTTAGAAGGCAACGACACCTTTAATATATATGAGCTTGATGCGGCATCTAACAACTCGGTAGATGATATTAGAAATCTAATCGATCAGGTACGATACCCTCCTCAACAAGGAAAATTCAAAGTATATATTATAGATGAGGTTCACATGCTTTCGAATCAAGCATTTAATGCTTTTCTGAAAACCTTAGAGGAACCACCATCTTATGCCATTTTCATTTTGGCTACTACTGAAAAACATAAGGTAATTCCTACCATCCTTTCACGTTGTCAGATTTTCGATTTTAATAGAATTGAGGTGAGTGACATTTCTACTCAGCTTAAGATGATTGCTGATAAGGAGAAAATAGACACGGAGGATGAAGCACTTCACCTAATTGCCCAAAAAGCAGATGGTGCAATGCGTGATGCGCTTTCGCTGTTTGACCTTATTGTCACTTTTTCACATGGACAGAAGGTTACCTATCAAAATACGATCTCGAACCTCCACATTCTGGATTATGACTATTACTTCAAAATGACGGACTTCCTTTTCAAAGAAGACACCTCTAATGTGTTGTTGACTTTTGATGAAATTCTGAAAAACGGTTTTGATGGTCATCATTTTATTGTGGGACTGGCCAGTCATCTAAGAGATTTGATGGTTTGCAAAGACAATGCGACCATTCAGTTGCTTCAAGTTTCTGACAATATTAAGCAGCGTTACAAAGCCCAAGCCGATGCAACACCGTTGTCGTTCTTGCTTACTGCGCTCAACATTGCCAATCAGTGCGACTTGAGTTACAAAGGCAGCAAAAACCAACGACTTCATGTTGAACTGGCTTTAGTGAAGATGGCGCACCTTACATCTGCCATTCGCTTGGCACAGGTTGCACCAGAAGACGCTTCAAAAAAAAAATCTTAACTGAAGAGGTCGAGGAAACAAAAGCACCACCAGCTCCTAAGGAAGAAATACCTGAGATAAAGTCTGTTGTAGTAACTCCAGTAATTGAGGAAGTTAAAGAGACTCCTAATGAAGCACCAGCTCCAAAAGAGAGCCCAGCACCTAGTCCTGTAGTCAAAGCGCCTTCAAGGGCCCCTTCGAAAACAATTAGCATCCCTTCCCTTTCTGATCTAAAAAATCAACTCAACAAAAAGGAAGAAACGACAGAAGGAGAAGCCCCCGTGGAGATCGTTTCAAATCGAAATAAGGCTTTCACCCTTGAGAATTTAGACGGCATTTGGAATATTTTTAAGGCTAAAAGAGAGGAAGAGGACAACAAGTTGGAGTTGCTTCTTCTGCAAGAGCCCTATGAACTTGAAGGCAATATCGTTACCATAAAAATATCCAATGGGGCTGCTGAATCTAGTTTTGAGAAGTTCAGAGGTGATTTACTGATGGCCTTGAGAGATGGGCTTGAAAACGACAGCGTAATTCTAAAATCGGAAGTTGTTGATGTAGCTAGGGAAAAAATGCTTTACACTGACAAAGAGAAGTTTGAGCACCTCAAGAAGAAATACCCAGCTTTAAAAGACCTTCAAGAACGACTTGGTTTAGACCCTGAATTTTAGCTAAAAGCCCAGCGTAACCCCCACGTTGATTACATTCTTGATCTGAATATCGCGCCCTTTGGTTCCATCATTCCGCGTAAGCGTAATATCATCATCATAAATCAGTTGAGAACTGATATTGGTAGAAAGGTAGTTGTTCACCTTTAGTTTAAACGAAGCCTCCAAGTTGACTACCGTGTTTGGGAATTTTTCATAGTTAGAAAAGAGGTTGAAGTTCCCCAAAAAAGAGACATTTTCGACTACATCCTTTTTATAAGTCCCTGTTAAACTGATTCCCGCTTCAGGTCTTATCTGGTCTCCTGGGTTAATACCGAAAGCACCCGCATTAGATAGAGAATCGTTCAATACAAAAGTAAAACGACCAGTAAAGGGAGCCAAAGTTGCCGTAATAGTATTTTCATCTCTATAAGAAAGCCCGAGAGAAGCCTGTAAATAACCAGGCGCCATAAAGTTGGAAATCAATGTTCTTTCAACCTGATCGGTACCTGCAATTTTTTTATTCTTATACCCCTCATCCATTTGGGTTTGGAAGTTGATGGAAGTGGTCAAAAGCACTTTTTCAGTGAACTTCTGGCTGTATTTAGAATTTAGAAGAATTTGGTCATCCGTTTTAACAAAGCGGTTCTTAGAATCTCCATTTCTAATTAAACCATAACTGATTTTAAATCGGTTTTGCCATACAGCTCCTTCCTTCTCATAATTACCAAAGGATTCGAATTTTGTTCCAATAGCAATTGAAGACTCCCCCCCTGCAGCCCAGTTGGTCAGTGCCACCTGTTGAAGGTTAAAGTTGAAATTACCTCCGCTCTTCCAGTATTTAATAGTGTCCGCGGGAGGTGGCTTCGAATCGGGTGGCAACAAGAAGTCAATCTCGTCTTGTCCATTAACAATCGAAACAGAGGTCAGTAAAATAAATATAACTAGTAGGTAACGATTCATTCTTCTCTTCTTCTCCAAAATCCGCACAAAACTATTCAATGATTTTCAGTAGTCCTTAGTTGTCTTGTAGAATTTTAAGGCGTTCGCCCAAATCAAGGTTATTGTCTGTTTTATTGTTCCATTTCAGAATGTCTTCAATGGTAACGTTATATTTTTTTGAAATTCCCCAAAGGGTTTCTCCTTTTAGCACTTCGTGATAAACTTCTCTTTTACTGGAGGCTTTTACATTCTCCTTTTGTTTCGAAAAATAAGCTTTCGGCACCACCAGCTTAAGTGCTTGGTTCACTTGGAGCCCATCCATTACATTGAGTCCATTCCAGTCGATGATGTCATCTAATTCAATGCCATACTTTTGAGAAATGGCAAAAAAAGATTCTCTCGGCTGAACAATGTGCGTAATTATGGTATCAGCCGGAGTAGCAATCAACGCCTTAAGCGTTGCTCTCACCTCAACCTCTTCCATTTGATCTTCTTCGAGATCCACTTTTTTCTCAGGGATAATTGGAGTCTGTTTTCGCACTGGCTGTTCTGGTGAGCTTACCTCCTTAATCATCTTATCTTCAGGGGTCGGATTCTCCCTAGGTAAAATCACATCCGTGTATTCAACTGGGATATTGGCTGGACGAATAAAACGGAGCCACAATACCCGTCCTACCTTAAGCTGTTCAACCTCCCTCATTCTATTTTTCTGAAGTAGTTTTTTATACTTGATTCCGTAGTCCTGAGAAATGCTCCAAAGGGTTTCTCCAGGCTCAACAATATGGTAATGTACTTTACCTCTGTTTTTCTTATTCTTTACATAGTAGTACTCTCCGCTCCTCACCTTGCTATTCTCACCAAGGTCATTGTACTTTCTGATTTTCGATTCACTTTTATCCACCCTACTGGCCAGCGTTTTAACATTATCGCTTGACCTGGCCCGAATGGCATCAATTCCATTCATTTCAATTTGATCGGGCTCATAGGCATTTCCTAGATTCCCCGTCACACGAGGGAACACTCCAATATTCCCCTCAACTGGCCTAACACCAGAAGAAGTGCTCCGATTACTGTTACTCTCTTTAGATGGTTGCTTTGCTGCACCAGCTTGCGTGGATTGAGTAGTCTTCTTCACCTCATCACGCTTGGGTTCTTCGGTGTTTTGAGCAATAGGGCGGCTGCCTGATTTAACTGGGTAGATTACTTTATAAGACTTCTCATCGGGTATTCTTGAACCCTCCAGCCATTTATTTAAGTTTTTGAGTTC
Organism: uncultured Roseivirga sp.; assembly: GCA_963977345.1. GTDB lineage: Bacteria > Bacteroidota > Bacteroidia > Cytophagales > Cyclobacteriaceae > Roseivirga. Next base: position 278 of record CAXBPM010000153.1, on the reverse strand, counting down.
GTCAATATCAACATTAACTTCTCTACTCACATCGCGTAAAGTTTTGCCGCGACCTTCATAAGTAGCCAATTGCAACTCTGGGTGCTTTCGCCCTTCACCAACAAAGCCTTCAAAAGCCAATTTATGAGCAATATATTTTTTGATATACCAATGTGTCTTGGCGTTAATTTCAACCTTTGTCGCTCCATAATCCTTCTCAGGAATGGTTCGTTGCGCTCCGCCTAAACCTTGCAAATAAGACTGCATGGACCACAGCCAGTTATCGAAAACGAAATTGC
>CAXBPM010000152.1:0-7495 GCA_963977345.1 uncultured Roseivirga sp. | reverse complement strand
GTGATTTCTATGTCTTCCTTTTTCGAGAATTGGTGAGGAATTACAATCGGATCGTTCTCAATAAAATTAGGCTGATTGAACTGCTCTACTTTAGCGTCTAGGAAGTCTTTTAGTTTATCGGAAATCAAGTGCTTATAAATATGGTCGGCTAAATCTACTTCTTTATCACTTCCAACTTCCCTATTTGGCTTTGCTTCAAGGTCACGTTTCCTTTTTTATTCATGGCTTCTTTCAGCTTCAAACTACCCACTTGAATATTTAATTCCGTTGGATCGCTTCCTTCCAAAAGGTTTACCGTATTTACTGTAACTTCTTCTTCAGTAATAAAATCAACTTTTAGGCCTTTAATATTAACCGTTGTCTTTTCACAAGGCACCATACCGATTACCTCTCCATTTTCCTTATCAGACCATATATTGGGATCGTTCCAGTCTCCTGATTTAACAGCCCAAAGCTCATTTTTACAAGAAGAATTAAAAGGAAGAATAGTCAGTTTAGCTTTGGTAGAACTATAATTTCCAGACATATCTGAAACAAAAAGCTCTACTTCATTTTCGCCTAAATTGGCAGGAGTAAACTCCCTTGGCTCTGTCCAAAACTCGCTAATTTGGGCATTGTCTTTTGTGCAACCTCCCTGTGTTGAGAACATCTGGAAAAACTCGCGCTCGTTACTTCCGTCAGGTTCAAAACCCCCACCATTTTCTCTGACTACAATCACGGCATCACTACAGATCTTGGCTAGTGGTTTAGCATCTCGAACTTCTAAACGGCCATTTTTATCCAAATACATTCGAGCAGGCTGACTTATGATTACTGGCTTTAAAGTGTCTTTAACTGTGATTTTCACTGTTGCCACAGCTAAATTACCACGGTCATCTTTAACAATAAAGCCCACTTTGTTTTCGCCCAAATCATTGTAATCGAACATAGATTTACTGAGAGATGCGTCATAGCCAGCACAGCCAGCAGTAGAACCATCATCCAACAGTTTGGCATCTACTTTTGCCAAGCCATCATTCCACAAATAGGCTGTAAAATCTTTGGCTTTTGCCACAGGGGCAGTAACGTCATATATAGTAATGATGACCTTTGTAGTTGCCTCATTTCCGCTTTTATCCACTACCCTTGCCGTCACTTCGTTTTCACCTAAATCATCACAGGTAAAGGTGGTTTTGCTCAATTCATAAAGCACAATTCCGCAGTTATCCTTAGCGCATGGTGCTTCTTGAAAGAATAGAGATGCTCCTGCTCCAGGAACAGGGTCTGGGCTTGGACTAGAATCAATCTTTCCGCAACGCCAGAGAATTACATTCTTTGGATCCACTTTTACAGAACTTCCGTTTGTGATATTTGCCCTGATATTTCGTGCGGCAATCGTTGGAGGAATATTGTCGATCACTTTTACCAAAGTGGTTCCATAATAAGCGGTTCCATTTGCGCCAATCCCTTTGATGGTCACATAATTATCACCCAAATCATCGCAGTCGAATGTTGACTTATTCAGCTCTCTGGAGCATTCTACGCCAGCGCAAGGCCAGTAGCATTCTTCGTTCAATAAGTCATCAATTTCGACAGTACCTTTTCCTTTTGCATCCAATGCCAAAATATAGGGCTGTGTGCATGTGGTCAGTAGGTAATTCTGAAAGTTAAGGGTGAATTGCCCCATGGCTTTTCCTTCTATCGGATTGTCCACGACAATAAAGTATTCTTCACCTTCCCTAAGGCCAGAGTACATCAATTGCTCTGATTTTACAGGATATCCGAAGGCAGAGCTCGCCAATTCTTCATCCTTTAAATTGACTAAAGCCAGCTGGATGTAGGATTCTTGTCCTTCAAGAGTAATGATAATTTTATCAGAAGCGGGGGCTTTAAACTTAAACCAAACGCTTCTGCTGGCCCTGCTGCCCCAATTGCTATAGTAGGTGCCATCGCCAGAAGCACCACTAATGCCAAACTGACCTTCCTTGGAAAAGAAATTGCCGTTGGGGCCTAAAGGAACTTGAAAAGCACTTTGGCGTGTGTCGTTGGTTGGAATCTGAAAAGCAAAAGCCTGACTTTTCAGAATAAGAAAAGCCAAAAAGATAAATATCGTTTTGGCGTAAGTCTTTTTCATGGATTATTGAAAATAACTCAATTCAACAAGGAAACGATTGTCCAAAGCTTTTAATTGATCGTAGGCCCTTTTATTGAGCTTGATCAAAATGTCTTTATTGTCTGCCGTATCAGGAATTCCTCCCACTATACGTACATAAACTGTGAGATTATTCATACGGTTTTTCACCTTTATCACCGTACCTACTTTAGCTGTTTTGTGTAAAGCCAAAAATTTGGTCGATGATTCTTCCTCAATAATGAGCTCTGCTTGACCTTCTTCAACAATCTCGTTGAATGGACTTCCGTTGTACGACTCCTTGGTCATTTCTTCTGCTCCCGAATTCACCGGGTTGGTAACTTCTTTAGTTGTGTCTGCCACTTTTGGTTTCTCGATTGGTTTTGTCACAGGCTTTTCTGTTGGAGTAACCGTTGGCTTCGTTACTTCTTGTGTTGTCTTTGTGGCAACAGAAATTTTTAGTGTTTGCCCAACGGACAAAGAATTAGAAGTGAGGTTATTCAGTTTCTTGATTTCAGTAACATCTACATTGTATTTCTGGGAAATAGAAAAGAGCGTTTCACCAGCTGCGACCGTATGGTTTTTACTTGTTTGAGACGTAGCCTTTGCTGGTATTTCAGGCTGACCCATTGGTTTTCCGTAAGGAATATTAATGGTTTGGCCCACCTGTAAGTCATCCACCAATTCGGCATTTTTTGCCTTTATTTCGGTTACTGTGGTTCCATACCTGCGCGCCAAAGAATAAAGCGTTTGACCAGAAGCCACTTTATGGATCACAAAATATTTTTCACCTTCCTTTTTAATTCCTAGCGAGTCTGCTTGACCAAAGCCTGACGTTGCCGCCAACACTAACACCAATAAACTCAACAAAAACTTTCTCATAAATCCTTGATTAAATAGCATTTGACCTCGCGCTTTTCTTTGACAAATATAAGCTGTTCATTAACGATATAAAAAGTATCTGAGGCCAGTCCTTTACTATGTTGTGCTAAAACTTCTGTCAATACAAGTTCACCCTCAGCATTAAAAACATAAAGCTTGTTAGTCAAATTCTGTTCCAGCTTTTCGTGTGCCGAAATAAAAATAAGCCCTTCATATTCAAGATAATCGCAAGCCCCGACCAAATCCACCTCTGCAAATTCCTTCAAAAAACGAGCAACGGTAGTAAAGTGATCACTGTCGCCCGTGTAATGGAACGGAAGAATTAGGCTTCCCGACATAGATTTGACCGAAAAATCTTCTCCCTCACTTAAAATCTCATTCCCCGTCCGAATATCAATGGAGAAAATTTCGGCTTCTTCATCATTCGTTTTTAGAGAAAGCGAAAAACCGTTTAGACCTCGCACATTAATATTATCCACCGACCAAACTGCCTCTTGGGTGTTGGCATCAAAGCCAAAAACAGAGCGTTCTTCAATGTTTTGAGCATCATTAAAAATTTGAAAAACGATGATATCACCCACAAAAGCATACACAGTTACCCACCAATTCTCATCAAAGCCCAAGGACTTCCATTCAAACTGCTGACTACCCAAATGAAAAAGCGAAAAAGTCGCTTCCATGGCTTCTCCATTGCGGTTACTAATCAGCAACCGATCGTTGGAAAGGGCGGTTTCCCAAATATCTGTAGGGAATACTTCCGAAAACTGTAAGTGAAGTTGCTTTGGCAATGCGTTTATTTGTATTTTGACACAAAAATAGCCGATTCAAAGGCCTATCAAAGCGATGTTGAAATTTGTAAGAAGAATAGGGTTGATTTTCCTCGCCATTTTGTTTTGTGCAGGGCTTTTTGCGGAATGGAATCCATTTCAAGACCCCGCCAAGAAAAAGATTTTCGTGATGGAAATCCGCAACGATATTGATCCAAGGATGAACCGCTATGTGGACTTAGCCCTAGACAAGGCCACGGAAGAAAATGCCGATATTATAATTATCGACATGGATACCTATGGAGGCGCGGTGAACGATGCCAATGATATTCGCACCCGAATTTTGGAGTACGAAAAGCCTGTTTGGGTATTTATCAATAACGATGCAGCCTCGGCTGGTGCGCTTATTTCAATTGCCTGCGACAGTATATATATGGTTCCCGGTGCCAACATTGGCGCAGCCACCGTGGTCAATGGCGATGACGGAAGTCAAGCCCCCGACAAATATCAGTCTTATATGCGTTCGATCATGCGTTCTACGGCTGAACAAACCAATCGCGACCCTACTATTGCTGAAGGTATGGTGGACGACCGTATCGAAATTGAAGGCGTAACGGTAGCGGGTAAAACAATTACGTTTACTACTTCTGAAGCAATAAAAAACGGCTTTTGCGAAATGCAGGTCACCAGCATTGAAGACTTACTGGCCAAAAATAACATCGAGAATTATGAGCTGATCAATTACGAATTAGCCGAATCTGAAAAAATCATCGCCTTCTTCCTGAACCCATTCATTAGCGGAATTTTGATTTTGGTGATTGTGGGTGGAATATACTTCGAACTCCAAACACCAGGCATTGGTTTTCCGCTGGCTGCCGCTGGTATTGCCTTGGTGTTTTATCTTACACCTTATTACCTCAATGGGCTTGCGGCCAATTGGGAAATTGCTGTGCTGTTTGTCGGAATTATCCTCATAGCGCTTGAAGTCTTTGTGATCCCAGGCTTTGGCGTGGCAGGAATAGCGGGCATCTCTTGTGTAGTCATGGCGCTCATCTTTGTGATGCTCGATAACGATTTCTTCAACTTTGATTATGTACCCTCTGGTGAACTGAGCACCGCAGCCGTTGTGGTTTTTGCAGGCATGTTCGGGGCCATGTTATTAATATTCGGGCTGGGCTACCGGTTTACAGAATCGAAGATGTTCAGCAGAGTAGCACTCATGAGCGAACAGCGCAAAGCCGATGGCTATACTTCTTCTTTTTACACCGCTGATTTGATTGGGAAAGAAGGAACCGTTTTCTCTACATTAAGACCTAGCGGACGAATAGAAATTGATGGAGAAATATATGATGCCTACAGCCGTGGAGAATATATTGAAAAGGGTGAAAAAATAACAGTAATTAGTCAAGAAGGAACCTCCATAAAAGTTAGACCGAAAACAGTATGACCGATAACCCCAACGAATTTAGTCCCGAAAGCTTAATGATGAGCTTTGGCCATGAGCCTTCTTTGGTTAGAAATTCTATTAAGAACCCAATATTCCAGACTTCTACTTTCGAGTTTGCTACGGCCGAAGAGGGGAAAGCCTATTTCGAAAAAGTATATGGCGGAGCTGGAGCAGACGAATTAAGCAAAAGCTTGATCTACACCCGACTGAATCATCCCAATTTAGTCACGGCTGAGAAGCGTCTTTCTCTATTGGATGAATCTGAAGAATCGGCCTTTTTCGAAAGCGGAATGGCCGCCATTACCACTTCACTTTTAGAAATTTGCCAAGCAGGTGATTTGGTGCTGATGTCCTTCCCTATTTATGGTGGCACCGATGCTTTTATCAAAAACTTCCTTCCCAAATTCGATGTCCAGTCGCTGGCTTTTGATCCTGACATGACAGAAGAAGAAATCGTAAGCCTAATCGAGGCCCACCCAAGAAAGAACCGATTGGCTTGTATTTATGTAGAAACACCAGCCAACCCTACCAATACCTTAATTGACATTGAAATGACGGTGCGCGTTGCCGCACGTTTTTCAAATCAAGACAAGAAAACCATTGTGGCTGTGGACAACACCTATATGGGGCCGCTTTGGCAAAAGCCAATCAATCATGGTGCAGACCTAATCATGTATTCGGCAACAAAATATATTGGTGGCCATAGCGATTTAATTGCTGGTGCCATTTCTGGAAGTAGTGCATTGGTTTCACGTATTAAGAAAGTACGTAGCGGCTTGGGTTGTATGGCTTCTCCGTGGACCTCTTGGCTCATCAGTCGAAGCTTAGAAACAATTTCCCTAAGGATGGAAAAACAAGCTTCGAACGCAGCAAAATTAGCAGACTTCTTACGCGACCATCCAAAAGTGGCCAAGGTATATTATGTAGGACACATTGCCGAAGGGCACAAACAATATGAACTGGCCAAAAGACAAATGACTTCTGGCGGTGCCATGCTGGCCTTCGATGTAGTCGGTGGCGAAGCAGAAGCTTTCCGTTTTTTGAATGCGGTGGAATTGGCCAAGCTGGCTGTGAGTTTGGGTAGTACAGAAACACTTACCTCACACCCCTTTACCATGAGCAGTTCTAATATGAGTTTAGCCGATCGTGAGGCTGTGGGCATTACACCAAGTATGGTCAGAATTTCGACAGGAATTGAAAACCCAGACGACCTTTTAAAAGATTTCGCGCAAGCTTTTGAAAAAGTATAATGCCGAAAAAAGGTCAAACGCTGTACGAACGCATTGGCGAAGAGAACATTCTCAAACTGGTAGATGATTTCTATGCCGATTTGGAGCAGGACGAGCTGATCAGAAAAATGTATCCTGAAGATCTGCTACCAGCCAAAAACCGACTCAAGTTGTTTTTTATTCAAGCGCTGGGTGGCAGACAAACTTACACCGATGAACGCGGCCATCCTATGCTTAGGCGCAGACATTTCCAGTGGAAAATTGGCACCGAAGAAGCAACACACTGGCTCAAGCACATGCATGCGGCCTTAGAAAAAGCCACCTTCCCCGAACCTGAAAAAGATGCCTTCTGGGAATATGTGTATGGCGCAGCGCAGCATATGGTTAATAAGTGATTATGTTCCATTGTCGCTTTCATTCAAAAATGATACTTTGCATTCAATAAATGTTTTGATGAAAAGAGCCGTATTGACATTAGTCATCATACTGTGTTCCATACTCAGGGTTAATGGACAGGAGGAAGCGAAAGTATGGTATGACGCCAAGATAAAACTACTTGACGGTAGGGAGTTAGTAGGGAAAGCCAATTATAACATCCGGTATCGAATGATTCAGGTTGAAATAAACGGTAAGGTCGAAACTTTTCAAGAAGACAGGGTTGAACGCATGCATTTAACTCAAGGTGAATATATACATGACTTTAGATTGGTGGCTATATTAAATGACGCAAATACCATAGAACTCTTATTGGCTGAACTTATCTACCAAAGCTATGAACATCATAGCTTTTTTAAAAAATACACTGCATCACGAGAGGACAAGGTCTATACTTACTTCTATAGTCCCACTACGAATAGCGTTGTACCTATTCAAACAACAACTCCCAACAAGCCAGATTTAGATGATGATTCATTCACTTCTGGCAGGAAAAAATTTCTTGCCTATTCAAGACGAGAATCAAAAAATTTAATGGTCAATTACGATGGCAACTCCAAACCACTCACGCGTAAAAACTTCTACAAAGCCTATTCAGACAAGGCCAAGCAATTAAAGAAGTTTC
>CAXBPM010000151.1:0-7509 GCA_963977345.1 uncultured Roseivirga sp. | reverse complement strand
AAATCAGATATGTTAAAGCAGCATTACCCTTTCGACCCTTCCATTAAACATCATGTGCTTATTGCCTTGGGCTTGGCGGTGTGGGTATTTGTTTTTCTGTTCTTTACCGAACCGCTTGATGTAAGCGAACTCGAAAGGGATCAAAAATTAATATATCTACCCCTATATGGTTTTTTTGTTTCGGTTTGCTATTTGTTGACACTCCCATTTCAGTATTGGCTTTATAAAAGGAATTCCAGCCGGTGGTCGATACAATCTGAGTTACTTCAGCAATTGACCATGATTGTGTTGGCATTTATAGTGTCAAGGCTGGTGTATTATTATATAGTTATGGGGGCGCATCCATACGCTTATACGATCGACTATTTTGCCATCAGTATTTACTTGCCTGCTATCGCGACTGTTCTTCCCATCATCATTATCGGTCGATTCTCATTCGGGAAGTACAAAGAGAAGAAACTCGAAGATCAGAAAATAGAGATTCAAGGTACTGGAAACTACGAGAGCCTTCGACTTCAATTGAACGACCTTATCTGCATTCAGTCTTCTGATAATTATGTGGAGGTGACTTTTAATGATGGAGAAAATTTAAAGACGCAGCTGATCAGAAATAAGCTGACGGCTGTGGAGGAGCAACGGCCAGAATTGATCCGAACCCACCGCTCTTTTTTGATCAATGCTTATCATTTTAGACAATGGAAAACCGGAAACCGTAAGGTAAATGTGATGCTCACAGGCGACCTTGAAGTACCCGTTTCAAAAACTTATCAGGCTGCAGTAGAAACAGCCGTCAATTCCACTTCAGAATAATCAGGTTTGGTGTTGCACCTTAATATGTTGGTTTCAAGGCCGATTTCTGTCTTGTCGGATTGGCTCATACTCATCTAAGTCGTTTAATAATAAATCCTTAACTTCCTTCTTCAACCTTAATTACTTTTCAATGGACAGAAGAGCATGGCTTAAAAGGGGAGGAGCATTGAGTGCCCTTACCTTACTCGGAGGGCAGGCATTCGCCTCAACACTGACCGAAAGAGAAATACGTGAGTTCAACCCCCGTCAGCTCCGAGACCCTATCCAACTTAACTTTAATGAGAATCCATTTGGCCCTTCGGCCAAAGTAAGAAGGGCAATGACTGAAGCCTTTGACTTTGGCTGTAGGTACCCTGACGCCCTCATTGAAGAACTGACTGAAATGATTGCGCAAAAAGAGGGTGTTTCAGTGGATCATATTGTGCTCGCAGGTGGCTCTACAGAAGGGTTGAAAGTAACGGGCTTGACCTTTGCCAATAACGGAGGTGAAATTATAGCTGCACGGCCTACCTTTCTGGCCATGATGACTTACGCCAGTCAATGGGGAGCCACCGTCAATTGGGTAGACTTAGATGATTCGCTCACACACGATGTTGATGAAATGGAGAAGAGAATATCCTCCAAGACGAAGCTTGTATTTCTCTGTAACCCCAACAACCCAACATCCACTTTACTAGAGAAGAACAAATTGATTGACTTTTGTACTTCAGCCGCAAGAAAAACCATTGTATTTAGCGATGAGGCTTATTATGATTTTATTGAAGAGAAAGACTATCCATCCATGGTGTCTTTGGTGAAGCAGGGCGAAAACGTAATTGTTTCACGTACCTTCTCCAAGGTTTATGGTTTGGCGGGGTTACGAATAGGCTATTTGGTTGCAAAGCCTGAATTGGCCAATAAAATCAAAGACAACATTGTGGCCAATACCAATGTGATCGCCCTCAAAGCAGCCATGACTGCCATGACAGATGATGACTTTTATAAGTTCAGTGTGAGCAAAGTCAAAGAGGGGAAGCAACTAATGTATGCCGCCATGCGCGAATTGAAATTGGAATACATTCCATCCAACACCAATTTCATTTTCTTTAAAACAGGGCGTGATATTCAAACCTTCAATAAGCAAATGCTAGATGCTGGCGTAAAAGTGGGCAGACCATTTCCACCTTATAACGATTGGTGCAGAGTAAGCATGGGGACTATTGAAGAAGTAAAATTATTCAATAATGCACTGAAAAAAGTGCTTGGGTAGTACTGATGGTTTTAACAAACATGATGCTTAAGAGTGATTTTCAAGTACCTGTTTCAAAAACTTATCAGGTTACAGTAAAAGCTGCCGTCAATTCCACCACAGAATAGTGTGATTTCGCCACAAGCCTTATTAAATAGGTTTCAAGGCCGATTTCTGTTTGTACGTTTGGGTCATAGTCAAACACAAACAAACAGATATGAAAAATTTACTGACCCTCATTTTCCTGATTACTTTAAGTTTTAGCCTTTCGGCACAAGCCAATTGCGATTGCAAACCCGAACTTGATTTTGTGTATAAGCAGATGAAGGGGATGAGCTCATTTAAGCATCAGGTAAAAGGAAATAAGAAAACTGAATTCGAGAATTTATACCAACAACTTCGTGGCGAAATGTCCAATGAAATGACCAAGGTCGATTGCTTTTGGAAGCTCAATCAGCTAGAGCATTTCGTGAATGATAAGCATGCCGAAGTGTACGAGCCAAGGCCTGATTATACGATGGACGATATCTTCGATTCTACATTTATAAAGAGCTACAGAATCAGCGATGCCTTCAAAAATCACCCCAAGGTGGACCTGGATTTAACGCAATTAAAAGCCCAACTGAAATCTAAACCGGCAGCAGGTATTGAAGGCATCTACAATGCGGGCAGCAGAATGAAATTAGGCGTGTATCGTATCGATGCTGATAGCTTGGTGGGTGTGGTGTTAGAATCTCAGATCAGCATTTGGGAGCCAGGACAGATCTATGCTTATATCAAGGAATCCGATTCGCCTTCACGTTTAAATATTGTCTTCTACGGTCAGTTGTATAAGAACCTGATTTTTGCTGAAGAACAGCTTTTCGAAAACGGGCAGTTGTTTTCTACAACTAGAAAAGAAGGAAGCGATGAGGCTTATGATATTGTAAATGTTACGTCTGAGGAGGCTGAAAACTTCAAGCTGACTCACTTAAATGATGATGTGCAATATGTTTGGATGAACAGCTTTAATAGAAGCTCGATGAGAAAAAATAGAGACCAATTGATCACTCAAATCGAAAATGAACTGAACGCACCTTACTTGATTGTTGATTTGAGAAACAATGTGGGTGGCTCTGATAAAATATCTAAGCCCATTATAAAGGCCATAAAGAAGAGCAAAGCGCAGGTGTATGTATTGACTAACTTCTACACTGGCAGTAACGGAGAGCTCACCACAGGACGCTTAAGAAAATTGAAGAACACGGTTCATTTAGGGCAAACCACTTATGGAGCGCTGGCTTATGGTACTAATTACGGTAGAACCTACACTTCCCCATCGGGTATGTTTACTTATATGCCAACGGATATGAGACAAGCTTCTTTTCTTCCTTATGAGAACAAGGGAATTGCCCCGGAGATTAAGTTGGATGCCAAATCCGACTGGGTGCAGCAAACCTTGAGCATCATTGAAAAGAATAAGTAGTTAGTATTAATCAAGAGACTGGGTCAGATGTGTTTGACTGCTGTCTAATCCAAAAGAGACTACCGAGAGGTGGTCTCTTTGCTTTTGTTGGTGCTCTGGTTAAACCGCAAAGCCCTATCAATTACCGTCACTCTGAGGTTGAGCTTGTAGAGCGAAACCGTGAGAGTCCGTTGATTCGGAGAGGGTATGCTAAGTACAGACACTCCGAAGCCTCGGAGCTCGCGGTCAATCAATTCTCTATCGAGAATCGTTTTTCCTCAGAATGACGCTCCGAATGGGCTTTATTGGGCCGTCACTCTGAGGTTGAGTTTGAAAAACGAAACCGCGAGAGTCTGTTTGTACGGAGGGGAGGTGCTAAAGACAGCTTCACGAACAATAAGGGCAGAACTTAGCTCATTTTTTAGAGAGGGTTCAATTAGAGTTATCGCGTTTTGAAATTAAGCGATCTTTCAGAAAAAGAAACCATCCTTTTGTCTTAGGCCTTATCATGCCAGGCCAACTTATAACCATTGATGCAAGATATTTTCTACGTTTAAAATATCTTTTTGGGAAACGATAAGGTCTTCGTTGACGAGATGAAATTAGGCTCATTTTTTAAGGTTATAAAATTCAAAATAATAGGCAGATGATGATCTGCTCCAGCCTATCCTTCTTCCTAAGATATTTATAAAACCATGTTATCCCTAATTTCCGGACACATTACCACTCTAGTCGAGTAACTTATTTTCCCTAAAATTTAACTTTCTTTTCCTTCGCTTACTAAGGATGGAAAGTAGATTTTAGACTACTTGTCGATGAAGTACATGAACTAGTGCACGGATGTCCGCCCTCGGGGGCGGTAGGTTGGGGGATTTACCCTAAAGAAAGCGGATAGCGTCCTTAATGAATAGTTAGTCACAAACCCGCGAAAGGAGATGTTTGTTATAGTGCGTGTTTATTTAAATTCGTGAGGTAAACTGATCCCATTTGTATTTGCAATGGATTGAAATTCCTTTTTCTTTTCGGGGATTTTTGAGAAAGTGCTTATCAGTTCTCTAACTAGCCATTGAGAAGGATTACTGTTAACAGCCATTTTACTTATGCTTTCTACAACTTCCTTTGTCAATTGTTCATTTTCAATAAATGATATAATCAAATCACATTTGCTATTGACCCACATGAATTTTTTTAAGCCGTTCTCATGGATTGCAATTCTACGAATAGTTTGGAAAAATCCATTTGCTTTCAGTGTATCAATATCAATACTTTCGGGAAGGAATCGGTTATTCGTCTGCTCGTAGTACTCAAATAATGCCTCATTTCCTTCTTCGATTTCTCCTTTTGGAATCAAACTCTCTCTTAGTAGAGCAGAATATATCCTCAAAGGATTCATATTCATAGATTTGCTCGAAAGTTTGGTTTTCCAAATAGACCTAATGTCCTTATTTGAGTAATTAAACCTACTTATCTTATTAGGATGAGCATTAATTAAGTGAATGTCACGATTCTCTTTTTTTAAGAATTCAATCAAAGCTTCTTGAATTTCTGGTTCTGAAATATCTAATATTTTTGCAAAAACATTATATGTATCAGATGCACCATACCACCATCGTTTTCCATTTATTCTAGACTTTAATTCTCTAAAGAAATCATCATAATCAGTTGTAGAAACGCTTGATGCTATTTCCTTAACTAAGTATGAGAAATCCTTATTAGGGGGTGTTTTCGTGTCATCAAAATGGTCATCAAATTTATTCAATAGGCTCTCTTTTCCTCCTTCAACAGTCATCTTTTGAATATTGCTTTTCATAAAGCTCCAAAAGGATTCTGTATGGTGACTTTCTATTTCATTACTTTTGAAATGAGCGCAATCATTTCTTCTATCCTTCCAATACTTTAGTTGCAGTCTAAGGTCATCCCTTAATTGAAAAATCGGTTTTTTAGTACGAATTAGCATTTCATAAACTTCCTTTTCCCATAGTTCATCATCATTAATTTTTTTTATCTGACTTGTCCATTCTGGTTCAGTGAAATTTGATGGTCTCTTAGAGTTAATTAGTACCTGTTTTATAATTGTGAGGAAGCCGATATATGAAAAAAGTAATGAAGCTCTATATGCTTCATTACGATAGCATATTACTGATTCACTAAACAGCCGTTTAACATTTGTTGAGTAGTGCTTTGATATAATCCAATTCTCAATTTCTAGTTTCATATTTTGTTATTCCACGGCATCAGCTGCAAGGTTATATAAATGCCAAGTATATTGCGTTTATATTCCATTTAATTTATCAAAACTTCTTTATAACGTACTAACAATTTAAGCGATGTGGTTTTTTATTTTGGTTGAAAACATCAGGAATAATAGCAACGTGTTTGACTGCTGTCTAATCCAAAAAAGACCGCTGATTGGTGGTCTTTTTGATTTTGTTGGTTCGTCAATACCGAAGCTGTTACCATTAGTTCCTATTCGTCATAATACCATGTTTCGAATTCTAATTCATTCTTGATATTCAGTTTTGATTGATAAAATTTCACTTCGTTATTTTTCAATTCTATTATTTTATAGATGCGATTTTTAATGTTGTCTGCTGTTTTTAGTCCGAAATAGATTCCTGAGAGTGCTTCAATAGGGTATTTACGTATTCTGTCCTCTGGGATTTTGGGTTTGTCAAAATTTATTTCAATTGCTCTCCATTCTTCTTCATATTCCCAAGTTGGAAGTTTTTGAGAAAAAGCCATTTCTAATTTGTGAGCAAAATAATGTGTCCAAGGTTTTGATAAACCTATTAAATCGCAGTCATATTCGTTATTGAAAACTTGTGCGAATTCAAAAAAATTAATATGCGGATGTTCCTTTTCGTATGTTACTTTTTTTATTCTATCCCAATAAATTGCTTGTTCAGTATTCCATTTGGACATTCTTTTTATGAACTTTTCAGAATCTTTTTCTCTTTGACCTTCGAGGATATAAGGAAAACCTTCTACGTTTTTTAAATCAAACTCCAAACATATTCCTCTATGGCTACTTGCATAATGTGACCACATTAATTGATTTTCATTTCTTGAAGAAAAACAAGTCACATAACTGTTCTTGAGAAACTTTAGGGTTAACCGATTAATCTCTTGTTTTATTTTGTCATAGTCAAATTTGAAATCAACAGATTCTTTACCTGAAGTCCATTTTATTGCATTTAAAACTTCTTCTAAAGTTATTTTTCTTGGGCTTTCTTTTTCATTCAATAATTTATTGAACAGAGTCATGCAAAAAGACTTAAGGCGTTCTTCGTCACGCCAAAACTTAATTGTCAGAAGTTTGTTTTTTTTATACTCTTCCGATACATTTTCTATTTCAAAATCAGACTTCATTATAGTATATAATAGAAGTTCTAATTGTTCAGATTTTGAAGGGTAATAATCAATAGTTGCACTTAAGTCTAAAGGGTCATTTAATTCGTCATAAGAAGCAAAGTATATTTCTTGGTAATAAAGTTCTTTATACAGGAATTCAGATACTGGTCTGTACTTATAAAGTTTCATTCAGTTTTACGGGTTTGATGAAATTTAATGGCAATGTTATGCCTCGGCCAAATTTTATGACGTTTATATTCCACGTAATTTATCAAAACTTCCTTATAACATACCAATAATATTAGCGATAAGGTTTTTCACCTAAACTGTTTTGGCTTCAGGTTTTCACTGGCGTTTTCTGCGATTTCTAAAACTCTCTTTTGTCTGGTTTCTGGCCTTTTAGCAGAGATTACCCAGTGCAGCAAAATCTTTTTAGCGGACTTACTTAGTCCATTAAAGTAGTCTATGGCGCCTTTGTGATGGGCCAATGCTGCTGCTAAGTCCTCTGGAACGACAAGGGCTTCAATTTCATCTAAGAATGTCCAAGAACCATTCTCTTTGGCAGTGTCTATGCAGGCTAAACCAGCTTGGGTCATTTGGTTGTTTTGAATGAGTTGGTCCACCTTTTCTTTGTTTACTCTAGACCACATGCTATTCGGCTTTCTTCTGCTGAAAT
>CAXBPM010000150.1:0-7514 GCA_963977345.1 uncultured Roseivirga sp. | reverse complement strand
TTGTCACGGTGCTCACTACCGGCTATCACGCGCATAAAGCGGCTACTGCTAACCCTGCGCAAAAGCTGAGGAGTGAATAGGCGCTTGGCAGACGCGGCTGTTTAAAACATGTCGGTCACCAGGTAGGTAAAACTAACCCCTGAGACCGGGGTAACAATGGCTCGGATCGAGAGCCAAAGAACTCCAACGGAAAACGAAAACGTTCGATCCGAGCCATTGTGTGGTTAATCTAATGTCCTTGTTATGTTACGGCTTCGGGTTCTAGGTGGCATTAAAAGCTATGTGTTTGGCCTTTCTTCTTTTTAAATTCAACTCTTTTTTCATATCAGGTAACTGAGCACTCTTTTGACATTTTTAGCAGGAACATCTTAACTATGTGCTGGCCAAGAGTTCCTTAACAATCCTATCCTTTACATATAACTACGTTACTGTCTCTTACCTGTCACTATTGAACAGGAATTACATAGTACCTTAAGGAAGATCAGTTTAGAAGAACGAAGAGGGCTTATGATTACAGGCTATAATTGGTTCTGTACCTATTAATGGCAAACCAAGCTGGTGTCATATACAAAAACTAAAAAAAATAGGGTAAGCTGTCAGGAATCGTAATGGATGGAGTCTAATCTACCGAACGATCATTGATAACCATAAGAACAATACAGAATGAACCCAACAAAAACAGGATGCACAATCCTTCATAACGGGACTTTAAATAAATCTACTGCTTTTACTAGAGACGAACGGGACGATCTGGGCCTAAGGGGACTACTGCCTTTTGCAGTGTCTACCCAAAAAATTCAAATCCAGCGTGTGATAGCAAATGTCAGAAGGAAAGCCTACGACATTGAGCGTTATGTTTTATTAAACGCATTACAAGACCGAAGTGAAAAGCTGTTTTACCAAACGGTTATTGAGCACATTGATGAGGTTATGCCTTTGATTTACACGCCCACCGTGGGGCAGGCGTGCAAAGAATTCTCTCATATTTTCAGGCAGTCAAAAGGATTGTATATCACGCCTGAAGATAAGGGTTGTGTTAGCAAGATTTTAGATAATTGGCCGGAGAAGGATATCCGCGTGATTGTCATTACAGATGGACAACGAATTCTGGGGCTAGGTGATTTGGGCGCCAACGGTATGGGCATTCCCATTGGGAAACTGTCATTATACACTGCCTGTGCAGGCATTCTCCCACATCAGTGTTTACCCGTTATGTTCGATGTAGGAACTGGTAACAAAGATTATTTGGAGGACTCTCTGTATTTGGGGTATCCTCACCCACGACTGGAAGGAGAAGGCTACTTCGAGTTGATGGATGAGTTTGTAATGGCGGTGCAAGACAAATATCCAAAAGCACTCATTCAGTTTGAAGATTTCCTAACGCCTAATGCTTATGCCTTGTTAAGAAAATACAGGGATCGTGTGCTCTGTTTCAATGATGATATTCAAGGGACGGCTTCGGTGGCTTTGGCGGGAGTCTATGCCTCCAGTAGAATTACCGGATTAAAATTTTCCGATTTGCGAATCATGTTTTTAGGAGCTGGTTCAGCGGCTACAGGTATCGCTGACTTGATGGTTTCTGCACTTCAAGAAGAAGGGCTGAGTGAAAAAGAAGCTTATAGCAGGCTTTGCTTTGTGGACATCAATGGATTGGTGGTATCGGCAAGAAAAGACTTAATGGAGCATAACCTGCCATATGCGCATGATTACGAGCAAATGGATCTTATTACAGCCATTGATTCAATAAAGCCCCATGTTCTAATTGGGGCTACCGGAGCGCCAGGCACTTTTACAAAACAGGTAATTGAACATATGAGTGCCAACCACGAACGTCCGGTGATCTTTGCTCTTTCTAACCCTACAGACAGGGCGGAATGTACGGCAGAGGAAGCTTATAACTGGAGTAAAGGTAAAGCCATTTTTGCAAGCGGAAGCCCATTTTCAAAGGTTGATTATAATGGGAGAAGTTTCAGACCTGGCCAAGGAAACAACGCTTACATTTTCCCTGGAATCGGCTTAGGGGCAATATCCTGCAATGCAAGCAAAATAACTGATCCACTATTTCTGACGGCCGCTAAAACCCTCTCCGAATTTGTGAGCGAACAAGACATTGAGCAAGGATCTCTCTATCCTCCTTTGAAGGACATTCGGGAAGTATCCCTTCACATAGCTGTGGCGGTTGCGGAGAAGGCATATGGTTTTGGCCTTGCAAGAAATGAGCGGCCTGATGATTTGAAACAAAATATCGCTGGCTATATGTATGACCCTAAATATTAGGCTGCGCTAACTTAAACGAGTATAACATGGAAAAAGAAAACGAAAAGAAACTTGAGAAGCGGGAAAAGAAAAGACTAAAAGCCATCAAAAAACTTGAAGGTTATCCAGATCGGGGAATAGAAACATGGTTCAAGCTTGCATCAAAAAACCTCTATACCCGCAGGCAGATTGTGGACACCAAATCCAATATTTTAATTACCATCAATGCCATCATCTTGTCAGTAGTGCTTGGAAGTTTGTATCCGAAATTGGATGATGATCCACATTTATTATGGGGAATTATACCCATGGTTTTAACAAATGTGATCTCCATTGCCTACGCTACTGTCGCTACAAGGCCCAAGATGTCAACAGGAGTTTTTACTAAACAGGATATTGAAAGTAAAACATCTGCTTTAATGACCTTTGATGATTTCTATAAAATGTCATTAGAGGATTATGAGCATGCCGTTGGGGAACTTATGCAAAACGGGACTTTTTTGTACAGGACCATCACCCGTGACATTCATCGTTTGGGTGTTGATTTAAGCAAACGGTACAAGAATATTCAAATTGCCTACAATGTTTTTTTAACAGGGTTAATCATCTCAGTCATAGTGTTTGGGCTGTGCCATATGATTTTCTAACTGAACTCAACATCTAAATAAAAATTAACAAACCACAAAGAGACGAAAATTTATGAAAGCATCAGACCTATTTGTTAAGGCCTTAGAAAACGAAGGAGTAGAATTCATTTTTGGCATACCCGGAGAAGAAAATCTCGATTTGTTGAACTCGTTACACGGCTCAAGTATTAAATTGGTGTTAACCCGCCATGAGCAGGGAGCAGGTTTCATGGCCGCTACGTACGGAAGATTAACAGGCAAACCTGGAGTATGTTTAGCGACACTCGGGCCTGGTGCCACCAATCTGGTTACACCTGCAGCATACGCTCAACTGGGCGCCATGCCCATGATTTTAATAACAGGGCAGAAGCCTATTAAAAAGAGCAAGCAGGGGCGCTTTCAAATTGTTGATATCGTGGACTTAATGCGCCCAATTACTAAGTTCACCAAGCAGATAGTCAATGGCAATACTATTGCCTCTTTGGTACGTGAATCGTTTCGTTTAGCCATCGAAGAAAGGCCCGGGGCGGTTCATTTAGAACTGCCTGAAGATATTGCAGCAGAAGAATGTGATGACCAAATATTTGAAGTGGTGGGACACCGCAGGCCAGACGCGGATGAAGAAGCAATTCGAAAAGCTGTGGAAATGATTGAATCAGCAAAGATGCCGCTATTGCTGATTGGTGCTGGAGCGAATCGCAAAAACACCAGCAAAGCACTTACGTCTTTTGTTGAACAAACAGGTATTCCATTTTTCAATACCCAAATGGGTAAAGGGGTGATAGATGAGAGGCATCCTATGTTCCTTGGAACAGCCGCGTTATCTGATTATGATTTTTTGCATTGTGCCATCAATAGGGCGGATTTAATCATCAATGTAGGACATGATGTGATTGAAAAGCCTCCCTTCTTTATGCATGAAGGAGGAACAAAAGTGATTCACATCAATTTCTTTCCGGCCCAAGTTGATGCCGTATATTTCCCACAACTCAACGTGGTAGGTGATATTCGTTCCTCAATCGAACATATAGACTCTCACATTACGAACAAAAGCAACTGGGACTTTTCTTATTATAAAAGAATTAAAACAGAAGTGGAGAGCCACCTTTCCAAATACTCAAAGGATAGTCGCTTCCCGACATTGCCTCAAAGATTGGTTCATATTGTTAGAGAAGAACTGCCAGATGATGGGATCGTTACGCTGGACAATGGCGTGTATAAAATTTGGTTTGCCAGAAACTATAAAAGCTACCAGCGAAATTCTTTGTTGCTGGATAATGCCTTGGCAACTATGGGAGCGGGGTTGCCTTCAGCCATATTGGCGAAACTGATCAACCCAGATAAAAAAGTGATCTCTGTGTGCGGTGACGGTGGTTTTATGATGAATTCCCAGGAGCTTGAAACCGCTGTTCGCTTAGGTTTAAATCTCGTGGTGATTATCCTGAATGACAGTGCTTACGGGATGATTAAATGGAAACAGGAAGGGATGGGCTTTGAGAATTTCGGGCTTGATTATAAAAACCCTGATTTTGTGAAGTATGCTGAAAGTTATGGAGCACAGGGCCATCGACCGACAAGTGATGAGAACTTTAAGGAGATTTTATCTAAATGCTTGAATATGGATGGCGTTCATGTGATTGATTTAGCGGTTGACTATTCTTTAAATCATTCCATTCTAAATGTTTTGTTAAAAGAGAAAACCTGCATTTTATGAAAAGTAACGCGACCTTAAAAGTACTGTCCCCATTTGACCTAAGCTTAATTAAAGAAATCCCTTTAGTGGGCAAAGAGGAAGTGGAAAAAGCATTAAGCACGGCTTACCGTTTGTTTCAAAATCAGTCCGAATGGATTCCTGCGCATGAAAAGATCGCCATCCTAGAGAGGGTGATTGAAATCATGAAAACGCGTGTTGAGGAGTTAACAAAAACAGCTGCTCAGGAAGGAGGGAAGCCCTACGTAGATTCAAAGGTAGAGGTCTTAAGGGCCATCAATGGGGTGAAATTAGCAGCGGAACATATCAGCCAATTAAAGGGGGAACAAATCCCAATGGGATTAACCAAATCCTCAGAAAATAGATTGGCTTTTACCACGAGAGAACCTATCGGAGTTGTCTCTTCAATTAGTGCGTTCAATCATCCGTTAAACCTGATTATTCATCAAACAGTAACAGCTATAGCAGCGGGATGTCCGGTGATTATAAAGCCCGCATTAACTACCCCGCTATCCTGCCTGGCTTTTATGGAAATATTAAAAGAGGCAGGTCTGCCGGAAGGCTGGTGCCAAGCGATTATATGCGAAAACGAAGCCGCTGAAAAGCTGGTAGTGGATGAAAGAGTAAATTATTTTTCCTTTATAGGTTCAGCAAAAGTAGGTTGGTATTTACGGTCTAAACTATCACCTGGAACACGATGCGCATTAGAGCATGGTGGAGCAGCGCCTGTTATTGTAGAGAAAGATGTTGACTTTAATGAACTGCTTCCTTCCTTATTAAAGGGAGGGTTTTATCATGCCGGACAAGTCTGTGTGTCTGTTCAAAGAGTTTTTGTTCGCGAAAGTATCGCCAAGGACGTAGCAAACAAGCTTGCTAAAGCTGCATCAAAACTGATTGTGGGAGATCCATTAAATGATCAGACTGAGGTAGGCCCTCTCATTTTACCAAGAGAAGTAGATCGAGTGGAACAATGGGTGAATGAGGCTGTGGCAGCAGGAGCGGAAGTGCTGTGTGGTGGAAAGAGGATTTCTGATACCTGTTACGAGCCCACTGTATTATTCAATCCCCCTGCTGACGCTAAGGTCTCTACATTAGAAATATTTGGCCCAGTAGTTTGTGTTTACTCCTATTCAGATAGAGAAAAAGCGATAGAGGTGGCTAACAGTTTGGATGTTCATTTTCAAGCTTCCGTTTTCACAAAAAACTTAGACGTGGCTTTAGATTGTGTTAAAAAGTTAAATGCCACCGCAGTAATGGTCAATGATCATACAGCCTTCCGTGTAGATTGGATGCCATTTGGAGGCAGGGATGCTTCGGGTATTGGAATGGGCGGCATCCCATATACTATGCATGAAATGACGCGAGAGAAACTAATGGTAATTAAAAGCAACCTTATTTAACCGAAGAAATCATGAAAGTAAGAGAACAATTTATAGTAATATCTATAAGCGTATTAACCGCAGTAGCCGTAATCGCAATATTTTGGAAACCTGTTTTATGGAGCTTGCTTTTTTTCGGCCCTGTCATTCTTCTGGGCATTGCTGACATCGTGCAGAAAAAGCAAACCATCAAAAATAACTTTCCGGTAATCGGACATTTCCGGTACCTACTGGAAGCATTTCGTCCCGAGATCATGCAGTATTTCGTGGAAACAGATACGGAAGGCACGCCCATCAACAGGATGTTTCGTTCGTTGATTTACCAACGGTCAAAGGACATAAATGACACCACTCCATTTGGAACTAAGATGGATGTTTACCGGATAGGCTATGAATGTATGGCGCATTCTATCTATCCTAAGAAATTAGAAGAACTGGACAGTGATCCTCGTATTTTGATTGGTGGACCGGACTGTAAGAAACCTTACAAAGCGAGTTTACTGAACATTTCGGCCATGAGTTTTGGTTCGCTCAGTAAGAATGCTGTATTGGCACTGAATAAAGGGGCGAAAATTGGAGGCTTTGCCCACAACACTGGAGAGGGTTCTGTCAGTCCTTATCACTTGGAGCATGGTGGAGATTTAGTCTGGCAAATAGGAACAGGCTATTTTGGATGCCGGAAAGAGGATGGCACTTTTTGCCCTGACACTTTTAAAAAGCAGGCAAGCCACGACAGCATAAAGATGATTGAAATTAAGTTGTCTCAAGGGGCCAAACCTGGACATGGCGGCATATTACCTGCCATTAAAAACACAGAGGAGATTGCCAAAATCAGACACGTTAAACCTTTTACGACCGTACTCTCGCCACCTTATCATACAGCGTTCGGGGATGCAACCGGGTTGATGAATTTTATAAAAGAGTTACGGATTCTTTCTGACGGAAAACCAATTGGGTTTAAGTTGTGCGTGGGAGATAAAACAGAATTCACGGACATCTGTGATGTCATGAAAAAGACCGGTATTACCCCAGATTTTATTACTGTGGATGGAGGCGAAGGAGGCACTGGTGCTGCACCAGTTGAGTTTTCTAATTCGCTAGGCTTGCCATTGAGAGAAGGGTTGGCTTTTGTAAGTGATACATTGAAGGAGTATGGCTTAAAAGACAATATCAAGATAATTGCCTCTGGCAAGATTTTAACTTCCTTTCATATGGTGAGAGCACTGTCATTGGGCGCAGACCTTTGTAATAGCGCAAGGGCGATGATGACAGCCATCGGTTGTATTCAAGCTTTGGAGTGCAATTCGAATACCTGTCCTACAGGTGTTGCAACACAAAACAAAAGCCTGATGAAGGGGTTGGATGTAGAAGATAAGTCCCAGCGGGTAGCGAATTTCCATAAAAAAACAGTTGAGAGCTTTTTAGAACTAACAGCCGCAGCGGGATTATCAAACTCTACACAAATAAAGAGAAAGCACATTCTACATAGGGTTGGGCCAAATAAAATGATTAGCTATGAGGAACTGTACAAACCTTCTATAT
>CAXBPM010000149.1:0-7534 GCA_963977345.1 uncultured Roseivirga sp. | reverse complement strand
AAAAGTACTGGTTTTGAGTACAAGGCAAAAAAAAAGACCATCAATAATTGATAGTCTTCTCCTATAAAGTCTTTTGTGTGCTTACTGGTTACCAGTTGTATCAGGAACAGTTTGAGTTTCTGGAGTTACGGGAACCGGTTGTTGCATCGGTATTTCTTGCAGTGCCTTGTCTATATTGGGGTTATTGGAAAAGTCACTATTGCTGTTGTCCACCATCATGCCTGATGCCAAACTGAGGGCCAATAATGTAAGTGCAAAACCCCAAGTTACTTTTTCTAATAAATCGGTAGTCTTCTTTGCTCCAATTACTTGAGTAGCACCTGCGCCACCGAACTGGCTTGACAGACCGCCACCTTTAGAGTTTTGAACCAATACGATTAAAATTAAAAGTATTGCAACGATGATGGCAAGGATTATTAATAGCTTAAACATTCTTTACTTCCTTTATTTTTTGAATTTGGCTCGCAAAGTAAGTTCTTTTTTCAGGGAATTTCAAGCTAAGTTTTTCATAAATGTCAATAGCCCTGGTGTTTTTCTTTTGTTTCAGTAATAATTTGGCCAATGTTTCGGTAATGAACTCGTCTTTAGACTTCATATGCTTGGCCGCAAGATCTTCCTGAGAGTACTCACTGTCCTCATCACCACCCTTTTTGTTTTCAAAACGAGGTTCATTTTGGATGAATTTCTCAATCAGTTCGACTTGAGATTTATTGCTGTGTTGTTTTGGCTCTAGCTTGGCTTTTTTCGCTTGCTCTTGGCTTTCGAACATTTTGGCCAATCGCAGTTTGCGCTCCTTAATTTCTAATAAGTCTTGCTCAAGCTGATTAATTTCTTGGCTTTGCTTACTCAATACTGGTGGAGCTAAGGGTTCTTTCGCTACCTCTTTGCTTTCTGTTTTGACCTCGGCAACTTGAGTTACTTCCTTCTCCTCAATCTTGGGGCTTGGGACTTCCTGTGTTTTAACTACTACTGGTTCAGCAGGTGTTTCAATGACTTCTTTAGGCGTAATACTTTTCGGAGCCTCATTAAAACTTATTTCACCCAAGATTATTTTCTTCAAATGAGCTCTATTGGGCGAATAGATGGCCGCCTTTTTTATGAATGCATCTGTCTTTGGGTGATTCCTGTCTTTTAGCGCTTTCGCTACAAGTACATAGGGTGTTTGAAAGAAAGGATACTTTTTACGCAGTTCATTCAGAGATTTAATGTCCTCGTTGGTGACTTGGTGTAGGTTGCCAAGAAGTTGATTAAACCTTTCTTTATTCACTGGTTTTAGTTTTGGGATGTCTAAAATAGGATGAAAATTACCATTGGGCAACTGAGGCCTGGAAAATTTCAAAAATAATCTCTTTAAAAATCTGACTTACCAATTCTGGTTCGACAGTTGTTAATGATGTAGTTTGAGGATCGTAGTCCGCATAAAAACTAAAGGTACGCTTAAAATTGGTGTCTTCTTTATTCACATTGGTATATCCAACTTCCACACCAATAGTCAGCCGCATTAAACCTGACCTGTCGGCTACATTCTGATTTCCAGATGAAACAACGGCCTGAGGGGCAATGTTGTATCGAGATATGGCACCTTCAAACTGTAAATCCCCCTTTGAAGGTACCAATTCTAATTTGGTGTTGCGTTGAAAATAATCCTTCAAGTCTTCTGTAAAGGTTTGCCCCATATTTGGGAGCCCTCCGTCAACGGCATCATTGAAGAAATTTGCAATGGAAACAGTTTTGGTGGTATTGTAATCTATTGAAGCACCAGAAAAACCATAGGTACAAGCGTAAAGCGTTGAAACCAATAAAGCCAGACTTAACAACAATGACTTACTCAATCTCATACTGCTTGATTTTACGATACAAAGTACGTTCAGAGATTCCTAAATCTTTTGCCGCGTACTTCCTTTTATTATTATTTTTTTTCAAGGCTTTTATAATCAGTTCTTGCTCTTTCTTTTCAATGGATAACGACTCGTCTTCCATTTCATGTGTAATATCCTCTACTTTATCTTCCTCGTAATCATAGTCGTCAGCAATTGGCTTAGGCTCTAAGTAGTAGCTTTCATTTGTTTGCTTTTCATCATGATCGCTGAGTGGGGAGTTACTGTCATCATCTATGTTCCTAAACAGGTTCGGATGGTCACTAATACTCTTTTCACTCAAATCACCGGACTCTAAAATATCGTGAACCAATTTCTTAAGCTCAGTCATGTCCTTTTTCATATCGAACAAAACCTTATAGAGTAAATCTCTTTCACTCAAGCTTTCTCCACCTTGTCCATTGTGCGCTTTGTATAGCGCAGGTAAGCTCGATCTGTTCTGTGGCAAATATTTGACCAAAGTTTCAGAAGAAACCTGTCTTTCCATTTCTAGTGCAGAAATTTGCTCTACTAAATTTTTCAGCTGGCGAATATTGCCAGGAAAATTGTAGCGCAAAAGAATGTTTTTGGCCTCGTCATCTAGCTTAATAGAGTCTACTCTATATTTTTCGGCAAAATCAGAAGCGAACTTTCTAAACAATAAATCAACGTCTGAGCCCCTGTTGCGTAATGGAGGAACAGAAATAGGAACCGTGCTTAATCGGTAGTATAAATCTTCTCTGAATTTCCCATTGTCTACGGCATCGAGTAAATCTACATTAGTAGCTGCTACCACACGGACATCCGTTTTTAGAACTTTAGAAGAGCCTACTTTGATGAATTCACCATTCTCTAAAACACGAAGTAAACGGGCTTGGGTCGACATTGGCATTTCACCAATTTCATCTAGAAAAATGGTTCCTCCATCAGTTCCTTCAAAATATCCTTTCCTGGAATCGTAAGCGCCTGTAAAGGAGCCTTTTTCGTGACCGAATAGCTCGGAGTCAATCGTGCCTTCAGGGATGGCTCCGCAGTTGATAGCGATAAACTTCCCGTGCTTTCTTGGGCTGAGCTGATGAATGATTTTTGAAAACGATTCTTTACCACTACCACTTTCACCAGTAATTAATACGGTCATGTCCGTAGGGGCAACTTGTGACGCTACTTGAATGGCATGGTTTAATTGAGGGCTATTGCCTATAATGCCGAACCGTTGTTTTATACTTAGTATTTCGTTGCTATTCAAGGTATAGGGATTGCGGGTTAATCAACAGAGTTTCCTAGAAGTGTGGCAGTTGTACAGTCGTCCACAAAAACATTTACATAGTCTCCTTTCTTGAAGTTCTTTTTAGGGAAGATCACCACTTTATTTGCTGTGCTTCTTCCACTAAGGTGTTCTTCTGAACGTTTTGAAGTGCCTTCTACTAGCACCTTATGTACCTTGTTTAGGTCAAGTTTGTTTCGTTCGAATGAATATTTCCGCTGCTTATCGATAATCTCTTGTAGCCTTCTCTTCTTTACGGCCAACGGAATGTCATCCTCATATTTTTTGGCGGCTAGCGTACCCGGTCTTTCAGAATAGAAAAACATATAAGAGAAATCGAATTTCACATAATCCATTAAGGTAAGTGTGTCCTGATGTTCTTCTTCAGTTTCGCTACAGAAGCCAGCAATCATATCGGAAGATATACCACATTCTGGACCTAAAATCTCTCTGATGGCATCAACTCTATTAATGTACCATTCGCGCGTGTAAGTCCTGTTCATCAGCTCTAATACTCGGCTGTTGCCGCTTTGTGCAGGCAAATGGATGTAATTACAAATGTTCTCATACTTTTTGATGGTATGGAGCACTTCGTTGGTAATGTCTTTTGGATGCGAAGTAGAAAAACGAACCCTGAGCTCAGGAGATACTTTGGCGACCATTTCAATCAAATTGGCAAAATTCACCAATGCTTCAGCCTCACCTTGTTTTTCTTTCTTCTCTAACCAAGCCTTGTTATTTTCTTCTGGAGACCATTTGTAACTGTCTACATTTTGGCCCAAGAGCGTTACTTCTCTATAACCTTGGTCGAAAAGGTCTTGTGCTTCGCGAACAATTGAATGTGGGTCTCTACTTCTTTCTCGGCCTCTGGTGAATGGGACTACACAGAAAGAGCACATGTTATCGCAGCCACGCATGATTGAAATGAATGCGTTGATTCCGTTTGAGTTTAACCGAACAGGGGAAATGTCGGCATAGGTTTCCTCTCTAGAAAGAAGGGTGTTTATGGCTTTCAAGCCTTCCTCTGCTGAGCCTACTAAATTTGGCAGGTCACGATAAGCATCTGGTCCAACGACAAGGTCTACCAGCTTTTCTTCCTCCAGTAGTTTTTCTTTGAGTCTTTCAGCCATACAGCCTAAAACACCTATGGTGAGCTCAGGCTTTCTTTTCTTTATTTTATTGAAATCAGTTAATCGTTTTCTAACAGTTAGTTCGGCCTTTTCGCGAATGGAGCAGGTATTTAGAAAGATGACATCGGCTTGTTCAAATTCCGAGGTGGTGTCATAACCGTTGTCTTTCATAATGGAGCTTACAATCTCGCTATCCGCGAAATTCATTTGGCATCCATAACTTTCAATGTAGAGTTTCTTTTTCTTACCTGTGTTTTCCTCTTTCGAAGTCATCACAGTATCGGTCACTTCTTGATTATTTCTATCTAGAATGTCTATATCCTGAATAATGTTATCCATTTACTTCTATCTCTATTCTACAAATTTGAACCGCAAATATACGTGTTTTGCCTGAAGAAGCGCCAATATGGCAGAGAAGTGTTGGGCTAATGTATTTAGGTATTGAAGGGTTGATGTGTTGATGTTTTTAAAATAATTTTAAGGGATGATCAGGGAATTAGATTTCGTCATAACGTTTGATTAAACGGTTATAAGCCGAATCTAAATCTAGATAAAAATCACTTTCAGCTTGCTCAAAATCTATTTGCAGTAATGAAGAAAGACCGAATCTGTTCTTGTCTGATAAAACGAAAGAAGTGATGAAACCCTCTTCGGGGTAAATAGCTACATCATGAAAAATCTGGAAGAGACTGATGATTCGATCGCCATAATCATATTGCATGTCTCGCATGTCAATCAATATAGCCAAAGGCTTAAAGGTGAGTAATGCCAACCCAATTTTTTGATAGAGAAAATTGCCGTAATGTTCTCCTTGAGAACCATGGCTACACTTGCCCTTTATTTCGATCCAAAGAATACTTTCTTCCTTATGTTCATAGATGTCGCAGGCAATTTCGGTGCAGGGAAGAATAGAAAGTTCTTGGTGTGTGAAGCTATTTATCATTAGTAATAGTAATGAGGTGTCATTTTCAAGATAAGATGTTTTTTAAATTAATTGGAACATTAAACCCTTACTGTTGTTGACTAAGTATAATGAGCTACGCAAAACATATTAAATATTCGAAAAAGGTTACTTTTTCTGATTCTCGGACCCTTCCTGTGGTCTTCCGCGTGTTCGTTAATTGATTCATCAAAATCTAATTGTTGTCGCCACCGAGGTATTCGCCTGGGGCAGTTTGCTATAAGCAATCTTTAAATTCATTTAATAAACACAATCATGAAAGTGCTAGTAATTGGTGCAGGAAATATGGGCTTAATCTATACGTCCTCCATCGCAAAATCAGGATATTTAAAAAAGGAAAACCTGATCATCTTCGATAAATCTCTTGAGTTAAGAGAAACGCTTAAAAAGTCTACAGAAAATTATGAAGTCTACGATAGTCTAGAGGAATGTCTTCCTATAGCGGACATCATTTTTTTGGCAGTTAAACCTTACCACAGCGATGAACTCATGCATGAAATGAGGGAAATGATGAATGACCAGCAATTGGTGATTTCCATTATGGCAGGGATTACCATTGAAACCATTCAGCAAAGTTTGGGGATAAAGAAAGTGGTACGTGCCATGCCAAACCTGCCAGCACAAGTGGGTAAAGGAATGACGTCCTATTTGGCAGCACCAGAAGTTTCACGCATAGAACTGTGGAGAGTTGAAGATTTATTGAATACCACAGGTAAGTCGGTAAGAGTTGATTCGCAGCGCTTTATTGATGCCTCTACTGGTATTTCCGGCTCTGGCCCAGCTTATGTATTCTATTTCATGGAATCCATGATGGAAGCCGCTAAAAGCATGGGCTTCTCCGATAATGACTCAAAAGTTTTGGTGAGCGCTACTTTCGAAGGAGCTATTGAACTGTTCAATAAGAATAAGCTTTCTGCAAACGGTTGGATGAAAAAGGTCAGCTCAAAAGGAG
This sequence comes from uncultured Roseivirga sp., assembly GCA_963977345.1. Classification (GTDB taxonomy): domain Bacteria; phylum Bacteroidota; class Bacteroidia; order Cytophagales; family Cyclobacteriaceae; genus Roseivirga. The sequence continues at coordinate 1,371 of CAXBPM010000149.1, read as the reverse complement.
GTACTACCCAAGCAGCATTAGACTCTTTGGATGACAATAATGTGCAACAGTTAATTCACGATGCCGCATATGCTGCCTTTAATAAAGCAGTAGAATTAGGGCAGGAAGAAACAGAACTACAAGTAAAATAGTCGTGGTAAAATCAGGAAAAAAAAGAGTAGTAATAAAAGTAGGTACCAACGTACTGACCAATAAAGACAACCGTATTGTAAGACCTGTAATTCAGGGAATTGTAAGACAAATAGCAGAACTGTATGAAAGAGACATTCTTTCGGTCTTGATTTCATCAGGGTCAGTGATTGCTGGAAAAGAAGTGCTTGGGCATTCTAAAATCAAAGATAAGGCCATCAGAAGGCAAGTTTTCTCATCAGTAGGGCAACCGCGGATGATGCGAACCTATTATGAAACCTTCCATGATTACGGAATGAAGTGTGCTCAAGTGTTGGCCACGAAAAGGGATTTTAACCCTGGCGTTTGGCGCGAAAATATGATCAATTGTTACGAAGGATTGATGTCGGAAGGCATCATTCCAATTGCGAATGAAGATGACGCTACATCGCTATCGCACACCATGTTTACCGATAATGATGAAATGGCAAGTTTGGTGGCCGAACTCATTAATGCCGATATGCTTATTCTTTTAACCGATACGCAGGGGCTTTACAATGGTCACCCTGATCATAATGATACTTCAATTATTCGTGAAGTGAGTGCGGATGAAAATCTGGAAAAATACATTCAGAAAAATGAAAAAGGAGAGGCGGAAGGAAGAGGCGGAATGGGCTCTAAATTAAAGATTGCTCAAGGCGCTGCCGCTAAGAACATCACCACATTTATAGCAGATGGTAAGCGTGAAAATGTCATTATAGACATTGTTGATGGGAAAACGGTAGGTACCAAATTCACAGCATAAAAAGTAAAAATGGAATTATTAAAAACAGATAAGAAGAATAAAGTATTAGCATCATTTATAAAAATATTGGGCCTCAATAGAGCCCAAATCATAGCGGCAAATCAGTTGGATTTGGCTGCTTTTGACCCAACAGATCGTGCCATGTACGATAGGTTGATCGTAGATAATGACAAGATCGATAGCATGGTAAAAGCCGTGGAGGAAGTCATGGAAAAGGACGATCCTGTAGGGCAGACAAAGTCTACCTTCAAACGAGAAGATGGGCTGGAGATCATTAACAAAACTGCACCATTCGGCACAATCATGATGATTTACGAATCTCGACCAGATGTAACGGTTGAGGCTTCGGTTTTGGCTTTTAAAGCCAATAATAGAATTCTCCTAAAAGGAGGGAAGGAAGCAATACATTCCAATCAGATTTTAATCGACTGTTGGCATCAAGCTTTACACCTAAATGG